>JANOZG010000686.1:0-4477 GCA_031429275.1 Planctomycetota bacterium | reverse complement strand
TGCAAAAATGCCGACATCATTGACCGTTACGCCAGATGAGTTCGACGGTCCGGCATTTCGCGCGGTAATTGTATAAATCAAATTTCCAATGCCACTGCCAGCGATGACTGTGGAGGCATTTGCCGTTTTTGTGACGACGATATCCACGTCGCGAATAGCAGTTGCCGATGCCTGATCGGAATCATTAAGTGGGTCAGTGTCATTTTCATTCACATCGTCCACAGCAGCCGAATTTGGGATCACCAGGTTGTTGGCTGCGGATGCTCCAACGGTAAGCGTGATCACCAGCGTCGAAGAACTGCCAGAGTCCAGATTGCCAATGGTCCATAATCCTGTGGTCGAATTGAATGTCGTTGTTCCACTGCCTACGGCACTGACAAACGTGACTCCTGCTGGAAGGTTCCCTGTCAGGATCTCAACGTCACTCAACGTGAGGCCGGACGCATTGGATGGACCGTTGTTGCTGGCCGTAACGGTGTAGACGAGATTACCTGCACCGCTTCCGGCCTCAATCGTTGGATCGTTGACAGTTTTGGTCACTTCAATATCGACGTTTCGTTCGACGTCCGCACTCGCGGTGGCAGAGTTGTTCAGCGGATTGGAATCTGTTTCAGTGACAGCTAACAACGATGCCGTATTTCCAATTGAAAGTCCGTCAGAAACGGAAGCAGACACGGTCAGCGTGGCAGTCAGAATGACCGACCCACCGGAAGCGAGATTTCCGATTGCCCAGATGCCCGTTGTACTGTTGAATGTTGAGCTTCCACTGCCGACCGCTGACACAAGGGTGACACCGGCTGGCAGGTTGGCTGACAGAATATCGGTGTCGGTCAGTGTCACGCCTGTGGCATTCGATGGACCGTTGTTTGTTGCTGTGACAGTGTAGACCAGATTCCCAGCCCCACTCCCGGCGACGACCGTGGAGACACTCGCCGTCTTGAGGACAGCAATATCCACACTTCGATCAACGTCCGTTGTTTCAGTATCGGTATCGTTCCCTGGAACGGCGTCAATTTCGGTTTCATTGACCGTCGTCAGGGATGCTGTATTCGAAATCACCAAAGCATCTGAAGCATCTGCGTTAACTGTCAGTGTGACTGTCAGAGTTTCCGATGCGCCGGATGCAAGGGTTCCGATGGTCCAGATCCCGCTCGTCGTATTGAATGTGCTTGAACCACTGCCGATTGCGGAGACGAAAGTCACACCCGCCGGAAGGTTAACGGACAGGACCCCTGTATCGGTGATTGTGACGCCCGTCGCTATTGCTGGACCCGAGTTTGACGCCGTAACTGTGTAGATAAGGTTGCCAACGCCACTTCCGGCGATGACAGGATCTGCGTTGTCGGTCTTTATGACGACGATATCAACTGACGCAAAAACTCCGAAGTCAAGGCTGAGATTTGTATTGACGTCTGCGTCACCGTCGTCAGTTGGCTCGGCACCATTCGTCAGTGTAATGGCCTGCGACACGATGGCTCCGGACAAGGCGTCACCGTTGTCGTCGCCGTTTGTGGAGTTAGTGTCTGCATCAGGAGCGACTCCATTTCCGGTACTGGATTGAAATCCCGCCAAAGCGCCAGCGACACCGAAATTGCTCGCATCAATCACAACGATGTAGTCACCTGGAAACAGGTTCGCAAATGAGTACAAGCCGCCGCCTGCGGTGGTTGCGGTGGCCAGTTGCAGGTCACCACTGTCAAACGAATTGTTTCCATTCGTGTCCTCAAAAAGCGTCATCGCGACGCCATCGATAC
The DNA here is from genome assembly GCA_031429275.1 of Planctomycetota bacterium. Classification (GTDB taxonomy): domain Bacteria; phylum Planctomycetota; class Planctomycetia; order Planctomycetales; family Planctomycetaceae; genus SXXK01. The sequence continues at coordinate 2,723 of JANOZG010000686.1, read as the reverse complement.
CTGACTCCGTGCCTGAATCGAAAACGCCGTTGTTATTGATGTCGTTAAATACAGAATCTCCAAGAGTCATCGGGACGAAGTTGGCAAAGTTGGCAGTAAACGATGTTGGTACATGAGCTTGCAACAGATCGGTCACTGTGGTGGTTGTTGCAATAGGAGCGTCTGTGAGAAACTCTATTGCGCCGACATTTGTAAAGTCGGCACCTGTGCCGGTTGGTGCGCCGAAAGAGGAATAGGGAATAAAGAGCGTATCAATTGCTGTTGCAGGCAAAACGATCGTGGCTGTCGATGAGTTCCCAGCACCGCTATGAACAATCAGTGTCAACGTGACTGGCTGACTGGTTCCGATATTGAAGAGGAATCCAGTTTCCCCCATGGATGTCAGGTCGGCACCTCCAAGACCTGATGGGTCGAGGGTTGTTGCATCGGTATCAGCTCCGTCCCACACAACGGCTGTGTTGCCGGTTGCTCCGAAATTGGCGTTGTAGTTCAGGTTTGAAGGGAAAGCACTGCCATTCGCTTCGAGCGTGACACTTCCCAAAGTGGCCGTCAAAGTCATGTCTCGCTCACCACCAATCGTCGTAGCGGACGCTGCGAATGAACTGGTTGAAGCGACACCAGCGGCATTGGCCGAGAGTGTCTGACCCACGGCAGGTGCATTGAATTCGTCAATGCTGATTCCAGGCGTTCCCTCGGCGTCTGTGGCACTGATGTCGATCGTCACGACGTCATCGCCCGTGTGCTGTATGAATCCGCTGATTGCCAGTTGTCGCACGAAGTATCGACCTGCGGAAAGATCTGGAAACGAAAACTCGCCACCAGCAACGGTCGTGATTGACCCGACAAGCGTGTCATCCGCGCCGCCGTTGTCAAAGGCCAGATTTCCGCCGTCACGATACAACTCCACCGTCGCTCCGCTCAGTAACGGGTCTTCGCCAGTCAGCCCGTTGTCCGAAACATCGTTATAAATCGTCCCCTGAATCAGCCCCAAAGTGTCGGCGGTCAGCAGGACTTTTGCTTCCAGTGCTTCTGCTAAAACGGAGCCTTGACGACGGTGAGCTTGTTTCCGTCTGCGTGGGTTGTTGAGAAGGTGTTCAATTCCAGCGAGCCAGCGGTGCTTTGTCATATGATTTTTCTTAAACACTGAAACGATTGTTTGTCGAGGTTTCCGAAGAACTTTTGGGTGTTGATTTTCGAGTTTCGATTGTCAGATGCGCAGATTTCGAATTTCAAATTCTGACGACTGCGTTACTGATCGACTACCAGCGTCTTTCGAGGCCGATCGTAATTCCATGAGCCAGATAGCTGGACTCATGCAACAATGCTGAAGGCCGCAGATCCCCCGTCAGAGGATTCTGTTCCGGCGGCAGCAATCCCGGATTTATTACCGGATCAATCTGATTGGTCGCTCGCAACACATTGCCCCAGTACAGCAGGCTGTAGCCGACGGAAGCACGCCACGTATTTGTCATTTGGTAGCCGAGTCCTACATCGAACTGTGGCAGCAACGTGAATTTGTTGTGTTCCCATGATCCTGAATTCGTACGTTGAGCCAAAAAGCCTCCGGGACTTGTCGTTGTGACGCCAGATTGCGTGACCACTGTCTGACCAGAGACATCCAGCTGCTGCCGAGTTGACCCTATTCCCAATCGGACTGCACCATCCAGGCTCCAGCGACGTCGTTGACGACTTCCGAACAAGCCGAGTTCACAGCCAAGAAACTGGTTTTTGGTGCGGAACGAATCTTCGATCTGATAGATGTCACCCCCGGCTGCGGTCAATCGTTCGCCAGCGTAAAACGAATCTCGCAGGTTGACGAAGCGTGGCCCCATCTGAAAGCCCAGCGAACAGCCTCTGGGACTACCACACCAGTAATCGGCTGAGCAAGTTGAACCCGGATCGCACTCTTTCCAGAATACTTCTCTGTAGTGAATGGCTGCTGAGTTCAATCTTGTCCGCGATACAATATCGATCGTGCCGCTGGCGAGATCCGGAAACGCCACCAACTGAGAGTTGTTGAGGCCAGAAGCAGCGTCAAGAAATGGCCTCGCAAGGATTGGATTGCCATTGGAATCTGCGTGATAAGATTCCTGTCGATCTCCGATCATAAAGAACTCAGCATCCATACCACTCACGCCACACTGGTCAAAGTTGACCCCGCCTCGCAGGCGAAAGCCACCGTGCATTCCGTTAAAGATGTTGTTTCCACCGTAGAGAACTTGTGTGCCTGGACGGCCAATAACACCGGCGTCAAGTTGTTGCGTGCCGTTCTCACTCGTCGTCACCAACGGCGGCAGACTGGTCGAAGAAGTGCTCCAGATTAAGAATTCGGCACCCAACCAAATCGGCGCGGCATTTCCGCACGGGCAGCAGGACTGATATCCAATGGTCGGAGGTGCAAAACCCACTGGGCCAGATGGAGCATAGGGAGAACAGGCAGCACTGGGTCCGCAAGGATTGCAAGCTGCAGCACCTTCCATCGAAGCCGGATAACCATACATTTCAGGCATCATCGCGCAGGAGTCGCATTCGTAAGGATCCATCCCGCTCAGCGGTTCACATCCGCACCCGTCAAAGTCAGGCATCCCCATGGACATGCCCTCGCCGCAGCCACACTCCGAATCGAACCCAGCGGATTCAAATCCAGCTGTTTCAAAACCAGCGTAGGATGGATCGAACCAATCCGGTTCTCCGGCAGCCTGTTGGCAGACCTCGCAAGAGCC
>JANOZG010000685.1:0-10790 GCA_031429275.1 Planctomycetota bacterium | reverse complement strand
CTGCCGTGCGGTTTACAGCAGATAATTCGCTGGAATCCCTGTAAATACTCAGCCAACCTTCAATCGCGCTGACGATTTCCAGCGCTTCCCCCGCCGCTTCAATTCGTTCCGATGGCCCAGGATTCATGATGATCGAAAAGTCGCACGCCATGATTCGAGCGGAAAGGCGAATGGTGACGCCCGCCGCTGGCTGAACGCGCGGTTTGCCAGGCAAAACAGGCTGAGATTCACGTTTTTCGAACGCCTTCGCGGGATTCAAGGCCGAAAGCAGTTCCCGGCGAGATGTGGAGGGGGTGAAATCGGGCATCAGAATTCGTTCAGACACGTGAATGTTCGGCAAACTACCGCCTGAGAGCTACAAACTGGCAGGCGAAAGACTGTACTCCAGCGAAAAGTCCAAATACTATAGATGAAAACGCCGTAACAACCATCAATTGTTGACAAGGTCTCATCCGTTCTTAAGTGAAGCAGTTCAAATTATGTCTCAGAAGCCAGCGTCGTCCCGACCCCTTCCACCACCAACGCGAGTGTCCAATGGAGTTCCTTGGTGGCTATGGCTGGTGATCGTTGGCTTTGGATGCTTCGTCGTTGCGACTGTGGTGAAAAAGGCGATTCCGGAGGATCCGAAACTGTTCGTTCAGCAAGGTCTCGATGCAATTGAAAAGGGTGATATCGTCGCGGTGGAACGCAGCGTTGCGAAACTCAAACAGTTTCCTGAGCATGCGGCAGAACTGAAGCTGATCGAAGGCATGCTGTACATCGGCAAGTCAAAGCCGCTGCTGGCGGTGCCCCTGTTGCGCGAAGCAGCGGAAGATCCGAAGCTGCGTGGCAAAGCATTGACTCAACTGGGCTCCGCACTGTCCCGATCGCGTCAGCGAATGGAAGCGATTGAAATCTTTGAAACGGTAGTCAAAGAAGATGAATCCGCCGATGAGGCGCGTCTTAACCTGGCCTTTTTATTCAAAGACATGATCAGCTGGGATGCTTCTTTGCAGCATCTGCTGATCCTGAAAGAACATAACTACAGGTTGGGAACAGTACACCAGATGCTTGCCGACATCTATTTCGACATGGGAAGATTTGCCGACGCAGCAACAGAATATAAGGCTGCGATTGATGCTGAACCAACCAGTCCGACGAATTCTCAGAAGGCAGCTCGACTTTTAAACTGCAGGATCGAAACAGGAGATTTTGAAGGCGTTGAAGAGTTCATTACTCTGGTCGATACGCCGGGAACTCGTGATTCTGTCAGAGCACTCAAGCTCGCTCAAGAGGGCAAAACTGAAGAGGCGCTATCGACTCTGGAACACCTGCTTCACGAATCTCCGAACGACATTACTGGTCATGTTACGAATGCTCAGATTTTGGCAGGACAAGCTTCAAAAGAAAAAGCGATTGCCGCTTTGACAGTCCTCAACCAGCCTGCGCGTTACATGACCAGAAACCTTAAGCTATTTGAAGCGCTGGCCAAGCTTGGCACCACCGCTGAAAGGCCAGAACTGGCTATCTCGGCTCAGAAGAATGCTGATCAGCTGAGAGATCTTCAAGCTCAGTATTCTGCAAAACTAAGTGAAGTGATCAAGACGCGAACTGATGCACAGTCTCGCATCGATCTCGGTGACCTTGCGGCTGCGGCAGGACAAACCGAAGCCGCCCGCATAATGTATCTTGGAGCAACTTACATCGATCAGTCAATGGAGCCGTCTGTTGATCGAAAAATTGTTGCCCTTTATGATCCATTGCCGGCTTTGGTGCCACTGGCTCAATATGACGAGAGTGAAGCCGCCGAACCGCCAACTGCAGAGCCCGCCCCTGAAACTGGCGCCACGCCTGACGCGGCATCTGAATCGGCGCCAAAGGAATAGAGTCGACTGATCTTCGACAGACAGTCATATCCTCAATTTCCACCATTCGCAGACTCAACACCTGTCTTACTGAAGGCTGCTTCAATGGCGGCATCTTCGTCACTTTCTGTAATCGATAGCCCATTGGCAAACCAAGGATAAATCGCCGGTACTACGAGTGAAGTCAGCAATGTCGAAGTGATGAGGCCGCCTATCACAACAGAGGCCAGGGGTCGCTGCATTTCGGCACAGTCGCTGGTTGACATCGCCATTGGCAGAAAGCCGAGACCTTGCCACGAATGCTGTCATCAATACCGGCCGCAGCCGGGACAACGCGGTTTCTCTTGTCGCTTCCGGCAATGGCATTCGTTGCTTTCGCAGATGTTCGGCGGCACTGACCCAGACCAGGCCATTGAGTACTGCGACTCCGAACAAGGCAATGAAACCGACACCGGCTGAAATGCTGAAAGGCATGCCTCGCATTTTAAGAGCAAAGATTCCACCACTAGCCGCCATTGGTACCGCAAGATAAATCAGCAGTGCCAGACGAGTCGATTTGAACGACGTGTAAAGCAACAGAAAAATCATCAGCAACACAACTGGTGTTGCGGTATCTGCAATGGTTAGCAGCCCATCGCCTGCGGTTACTCGTTCGCTGGGCGAAAAATTGCGGCGTTCGATTGTACCGGCAACCGGTGCACGCAGTAGCACAAGTGACAGCGATTCGGAATCTGCAGGGTCCGTCGATTTCCCACTTGTGGACTCAGTTTCGGAAGACGGTGATGTTGGACGTTCATCTGCGTCGCTATGTCCGAGAAGGGTAAGCACTAATTGCTGGATGATGCGAAGTCGCCGCTCAGCATCTTCAACGATCGTGCAACACCGGCACCGGCCCGCGCCATGCGCAGACACAAATCAACAGGCTAAGCACCTGCTGAAAAGTACGGTGATTGTTGACGAATTCAGACACTGAACGACCTCTGAGACACGAAAACTGCGGTCGGTAACAGGGACCGAGCAATCGTGGGCAACTGAAATGATGCTTTGTGTTGCGTTTAAAGACAAGGGACATTTCGGCAGAAGCGAAGTAAAGCCTGAATCTGGCGATTTCCAAATGAAGCATAGGATCCTAGAGAACGTCAAAATGACGCCCCGCCCATTCGTGCTTGACGTTCGCTCCGTCCGCGACCGCATCACGCTGGCTCGACGCGTCTTCATGATGTTCAGGCATCGACTTTGCCTAGATGTTTAACGCCGCTTCGGCATCGTGGCCTGCAATTAGCGGTCGGAACATTGACGAACTTGCACCAGCAAGGGTACCATCGTCGCACTTTATGCGTCGAACCGTGATTCACTGGAGCAATCGCAATGATCAATGGCTGGCCGGCATGCGTTCAGAAGATGTGCAAAACTCTCGTCACGGGAAATCGTTCACGAAGGAAGCAACGCGGGCCACGATGGCAGGAATGCGACGCATTGGAACCGCGAATGTTGCTGGCCGCCACTTACCAGCCACTGGCAGTGGGCAGCATTCGTGATGCGGGGCGCGACGGGATTCCTGACAGCTTTGATGCGGTGTTTCCTGGACATGCCAGCCGAGGAGCCACATCGGAAAATCGAGCGTTTGCGGAATATGGTGTTGGCACCGAGACCATCAATCTTGCTGTTCTCGATTTCAGTCTTGGGTCACTCAATGCCGGAGGAAATCAAACACGGACATTCAATGTCTATGTTTATGGCGGCGACGGTCAGGTCACGTTGAGCGATTATAACTCCGCTGGAACACTCGTCGGTACTGTGACATTGGAGATCGCACTGCTGAGTGACACGTACCGTTTGGATGTCACCGCTGCCGTTCAGCAGGTGGCAGGAGCTGGAAATTCGTTCATCGGTGTGGCTCTGGTCTCTCAGACAGATACGTTTCCAGTCTCGATGGATTCGGCAACACTGACTACCAACGGTGTCATTCCCATGGCCGGGCTTCGCGGCTGGGAGCCCACTCGGCAGGCCATCCGTGCCGACGGCATCGAAACATTTCGAGTGGAAGTGGATTCCGGCGGAGCGGTCAGGCGTGTTGAACTGGATACATTGACTGCCGATTATCGACTCTTCAAACCCGGCTCGGGACGAGTCGTGTTACGTGACGATGGCCTGGAAGGCGATCGCATCGCTGGTGACTACATCTATACGAGTGGCGAGTTCCGTTACAATACTGCGTATGAGTTGAGGCCATTCTTTGGCTATAACCCCGACAGTATCGCTGGCATTGAGATCGTCTCACTGGGAAACGTGCATATCATTGAACTGGATGGCACCGATTCTCAACTGCTTCTGGACCCCGAAGTTGCCCTCGTCAGCCCGGACATTCCGGCGGTTACACCGGTCCAGCTTGCGAGTGACGTTCAGATTACACCGCACTTTATCAATGTTGCGACAACAAAGAAGGCCACCCAGTCCTCAATGCGTCAATCGCGAACTCGAACATCCGAATTGTCCCAAAGGGTTTATTCGGTGCTGCCGGATGCTTTTGATTTCCTGAATTATTATTCCACGAACCATCTTGAGATCAGCCCTCGAAACAACTCACGCAACTTCATCGCCGGAAATCACAATAGCGTGAAGGTGGACTGGACAGGTTCGGCGTGGACGCCTTCAGACCATTCTGCCGGACACGGCAGCGCGGGGCGACTGCTGGGCGTGAATTCTCTCGACGCCATGTCACGCGGACTTACGCAGACAGTAACTCACGAGTTGGTCCACCAATGGAGTGCATATTTCAGCTCGACGCTCGGAATTTCTGACAGTGGCGGACACTATTTCAATACGAGCAGCGCGGGGAGTCTCGTTGGCGGCTTTGAGTGGACGCCAAACGGCGATGGCAGCTATACGATCAACTTTGACGAGGGCCGAAACGGCGCGAAACATGCGTCCCCGCTGGAACTGTATCTGATGGGACTCATCGACAAGTCTCAGGTGCCCGACATTCTGATGTATAATTCTGCGGCAACACCAAAATCCAGCAGCAACCCTGTTGTGTTGCCAGGCGAAATCACTCGACGAGTGACGATTGATGATATCATTGCTGTGCACGGGGAACGTACTGGACCGGTGCGAACAGATTTTCGAATCGGTTTCGTTGCAGAGAGTCATGGTCGATTTCTGACCGGTACGGAATTGGCGTTCTACGAACAACTATCTGCCCACTACACGCGTGCCACCCCAGCTGACGAAGCCGACCCTCTCCATCGTGACGGCATCGCAAGCATCGACAGATTTTTTGGACACGGCACGACATGGACGACACTGCTGCCGGGCCAGTCTGAGCAGGTGAATCACGCACCGGTTGCGCAGTCAGCAACGTTTTCTGTACGTTCGGATGCAAAGGTGGGCAATGTCGTCGGGACGGTGATCGCATCTGACGCAGACGCAGGTCAAGTGTTGCAGTATGCAATCATCAGTGCACAAAACGTCTTTTCGATCAATCAGGCAACGGGTGAAATCAAGGTATCGAACGTTACGAATCTCAACCAACAGACGCAGCACATACTGCGGGTGCGAGTCACAGATAACGGAACTCCACAGCAGTACGATACCGTGGATGTCGTGATCAACATCGCGCCAAACCAGGCTCCCGTGCTGGAGCCATATACGTTCGCCATCAACGAAAATACCCTGAACGGCTCAAACGTCGGAACAATTCTGGCGACCGACCCGGACGTCGGCCAATCGCTGACATATACCATCTCGTCATCGACTTTGCCCGGCGCATTTGCGCTGCGTAAATACAACGGTAATACTCACGCAACCTTCGTCGTGCTGGATAGTTCGTTGCTGAATTACGAATCGAATCCCACCGTCACACTTGAAGTCACTGTGACGGACAATGGCGTTCCGGCGCTTTCTTCGACCGCGATCGTGATTATCAATCTGAACGACGTCAACGAACTGCCGGTCATGCTCGATCAGGCCTTCACGGTTCGGGAGAATGCTGCGAACGGAGGCGTGGTTGGCGTTGTCGTTGCTACTGACGTTGATGCCGGACAATCTCTGACGTACTTGATCTTTTCCGGAAACACATCCGGCGCGTTTGCGGTCAACGCAGCGACGGGGCAAATCACCGTTGCCAACTCCGCAGCATTGAACTTCGAAGGGGGGACTCAGCAGTACTTACTAAACATGACCGTCTACGACAATGGAACGCCGCAAAGATCGGATTCTGCGGTGATTACGATCTCAGTCAGTGACGTGAACGAAGCGCCCACGGTGGCTTCTCAAGGTTTTGCCGTCAATGAAAACTCTGCGAATGGATCTGTTGTGGGGACCGTCGTCGCCAGGGACGTCGATGCCGGGCAGGCGTTAAGCTATGCAATTGCCTCTGGCAATACATCCGGCGCATTTGCAATCAATGCAGCCACGGGACAAATCACCGTTGCCGCTTTTGCAGCCTTGAACTTCGAAGGCGGGACTCAGCAGTATTCATTCAACGTGACAGTCGTCGATAATGGAACGCCACAGGGATCTGCGTCAGCAACTATCACGATCGCAGTCACCGACGTCAACGAAGCGCCCACGCTGGCGTCTCAGTCCTTTTCTCTGACTGAGAACGCTGCGAACGGAACGATTGTTGGGTCTGTTGTCGCCAGTGACGTCGACGCCGGGCAAACATTGAGCTATGCCATTGCCTCCGGAAACACATCTGGCGCGTTTGCGATCGATGCATCCAATGGCAGAATCACGGTTGCCAATTCCGCTGCTCTGGATTTTGAAACGACGCCGACGTTTTCTCTGCTGGTCAACGTAACTGACAACGGTACGCCGCAGCTTTTGACATCGCGAGTCGTCACAGTCTCGCTCCAGGATGTGGCTGAGGCTGTGCCTGTGGCGATCGATGTTGTTCCGGGCAGTTCCACAAACGCATTCAGACGCACTGCGAAATTTGATGTGGCAATATTGTCTTCATCGACGTTTGACGCACGACTCGTCAACGTGGCCTCCATCAGGTTCGGAAAACTCGGCACGGAGAATTCTGTTGTCCGGGACAAGAAAGGGAACTATGTGTATTCCCTTCGAGATGTTAATGGGGACGGACGTCTGGACCTTGTCGTTCAAATCGATGGGGCAAAGACAGGCCTTGCAGTTGGTGACACGCTCGCCAAACTCACGGGAGCACTCAACAGCGGAATATCCATTTTCGGAAGCAGCACGGTCAAGGTAGATCGCTGAATATGCGTGCGGACGTTTGGAAGAACAGCAAACGGTGCACAAGTTTGGGAGACTCGTTGCCTCGTCAGAACTTGCAGTCCTGATTCTGCACAGATGCGGCGCGGCCTCTGTTTCTCGCAAAAATCGTTGGCTGTGACGGGAAGACTCTGAGAAATTCGTTATGCTTTTGGGCTGAAGCGGACACGTCCCGGAAACCCAAAAGCTGAGAACGACGATGAGCAAACCGGTGGCCTATTCGGTGTTGATTCGCAACGGTCAGAAGCGGCGATTTGAAGAAGTTTGGGTGACCTTGTATCGCGAACTCCTGTGGGGGCCGGACGCCTTTGCGAAATGGCTTGAAGCCGGTGAGGAAGCGGAATACGAACCTGAAGAACTTTCCGGCGTCGCCATCGTTGATTTTGATTCGCAGACGCTGCAATGGGGCGAACACGAAGTTGAATCGCTGCCCGCTGTCCAGATTGCCCAACGGAAACTGCTGCAGCAGGCATGGCCGGGTTTTGAAATCACTTATCTGTCGCACGGACAGATGTATAAAGTTGTTCGCAACGTTGCTCGGCTTGAAGGGCCTGCAGCAGCTAACTCGGAAGATGATGCGGATGAAAACGACGAACGAGTTCCAGTGATTTCAATCCCCGGACTCAACGATGACGATTTTGAAGATGATGCACCGACTGGCAAAAAACCGGCCAGCGATCCTGAAGACAACAATCAGGAAGACGATCCACTTGGCTACCGTCCACAGACCGTTCGCGAAGCTGCTGGTCAGTCTGACAACGATAAAGTCAATGCGGATGATGAAGACGGCGAAGATGACGAACAGGATGATGTTAACGATTCGGATTTCCCTGGTGCCTGGATAACGATTGTCGATCAGAACGGAAAAGTGCGGCAACGCCGGATGCGACAGATTTCCAAAGATCTGTTGACAGGCGTGCGGACGTCAGTGCAGGAACTGGCTCAATTGAAAGCGTTAGAGGTTCCGCCGGAAAAATCCGTTACTGAAGGATTCTGGATCAATGTGAAAGATAAACAGGTCGGAATCTGGGGCGGCCATACGACACTAGAATGTCTCCACACGCTCCAGAAATCATGGCCAAAATGGAAGGTCGACTGGGCTGTCAACGGCTACCGCGATCAATGTGTGGTCAGCGGCGTTCCTGGAATGCGAATGCCCGATACCGAAGTGCTTGCGAAGTTCATCCCGCAGGTTCTGTCGGCTAAGAAAATGGACCTCGGTGAGGTGTTCGGCGCTGTCGGTAGCAGCCTCAAGACGAAGGCGATGAAGGCGACTGGTTGTCTGGTAGTCGTCATCAACGTGTCGTTGTACGCTCAGCACTTGCCTCGGTTCATGGCCGTCGTTCTGGTTCGCTGGCGAAGATTCCGACGCTGGCTCGGTTGTCCGGTCACACCTCTGTCGGCCAGTCGCTGGTATGATTTGACAGCCTGGGATTCTCACGCCGACATGCCGTCCCAGGCACTGTCTCGCTGGGCTCGCATCATCGAGCAACTTGAAGACCTTGGTTTCGAAATCTGTGGTCGAATTTGCAGTGACACGATTGGTTCAAAGACAGAAGTCACGATCTTTCTGCGAGACGCATCCGGGCAGACAATTGCCTCAATTATCTGGATGCAGATTGGCTCGATTGAGCAGACACTGCTGGCGATGACATCGTATCTGCACGAAGGCATTGAGATCGCTACACTTGCACTCCCGCCGGATCAGCAGTTGATGCTGAATTCAATTGCGGCACCGTACATGCAGGCTGTTGCATTGTCGCATCGCACATTACCACGAAAGCTTTTTCAGGCTCACACGGAACGACCAGAAGTCGCGAAGGCCATCGTATTCACCGCCGATACGTTCCTGCCTTACTACCGAGACCGGCGAAAGGAATTTTTTGATTACAGCCTGGGCAAAGGCACGCTTCGACAGCTTCGTCCCAACGAAGTTCGCCATCTCGCGAATCGCAAAACGTGACTAAGTACCGGTGCAGAAAATTCTTTGTTTAGCGGCAAGCCGAAGGCGTCGGAGAGCCAATCAAACACTGGCGCCTGCGACTTGTCGTTAAACGAAATTTACCACAAACTTCTGCATCGGTGCTTATTTCTGCGGCGAGATTTGCACTTGCTTCACGCCAACTTCTCCTCCGAACGCAATGAAGTTGAGTTGTTCCTTGTGTTCTGCGAAGGCGGGATGTCGGGCTTTCATTTCACTGCCAGCACATTGGACGGTCAGTTCATCGCCTGCGAACGTGAGTCGCATCGTCTGCCATTCGCCGCGCGTGAATTTCACTTTCGCTTTTCCCAGCGGCGTGGCTTTGTCGGGCGATTCGCCTTTTGCGGGGTTCAGAGCGGCTTCGATCTGGGTTCCTGAAAGCACGATGCGGAAGGAATGCGCATTCCCGGCGGTATGGATTCTCAAAGAATGCCGATTCGCTTCGCCAAGCAATACCTGAAATTCAAGAACACCATCGCCGAGCGCGACCGGCCCAGACAGTGGGCTGCCTTTGTCATCAGCCGTGCCAAACATGGCATCGTCTCGAGTCTTCCAGTTGGCTCCGCGAAACGATTTCCAGTCGAGTGACTGCGAGTTTGAGAGCGGTGAAAGAACAGTGGCTGGTGGCTTTATCGGTTTGACGTCGGCGGGAGGAAGTTTGCGACTGTAACCACCGTCGCGGTATCGATGGAGCAGCGTTTCCAGTTCTTTCGCTACCGACTCATGGATGGAAGCAACGTCACTGGATTCGACGATGTCGTCTTTGAGCCGAAACAGCATGCGAGTCATCTGATCGGCACGGGATTTCCTGGCAGCCGGTTTCACATCGTCGGCGGGAATCCCTTCGATCCACTTCCAGCCATCTTTGCGGATCGCAAAATTTCCGTCTGCACTGTGAACGATCAAGTCGGGCCGCAGTGGGCTCTGATGTTCCTGTCCCAGCCACGCCTTTGAAACATCAAAACTGTCTTCTGCTCCTTCGGTGACAGGTGGCAGCTCGCCACCCACGATCGCTGAGATACTCGCAAGCGAATCGACGATACTCACCGTTTCATCGCACACCGTGCCCGCTGGGATATGACCCGGCCAACGAACAAGATAGGGCACTCGAAAGCCGCCTTCCCAGACGTCATGCTTGCCGCCTCGAAAAGGGCCGACGGGCTTCAAGCCGGCATTCTGAGCAACGTTCTGAGGAGTGTCGCCGTTCGGTTTATTGACGCCGCCGTTATCGCTCGTGAACAGCACCAGAGTGTTTTGTGCCAGACCCTTTTTCTCCAACGCGTCGAGAACGCGGCCGACGCTGAGATCGAGGTCGTGAATGAAATCGCAGAACGGGCCGCCTTTGCTTTGTCCGGCCGTTTGTTTTGACGGCGTGATCGGATTATGAACAGCAACCGGCGTGAAGTAGACAAAGAAAGGCTTGTCCGGTGACTGTCGTTCGATCCATTGAACTGTTTTGTCAGTCAGCGTCGACATCACTTCGTCATCGATCCGCTTGGGGGCATTCAGGTCCAGCGTCTTCGCAGCCTGTCCGGTCCGCTGCTTCATCGTGACATAGGGCGGACTTGGCGAGCCGGGGCTGTCTTTGTTCAGACCGGAGACCCAGTGATTTTCGACATAGACGCCGCTCAGATCTCCATGATTGGACGGGACGCCAAAATGATAGTCGAAACCTATTTCCAGCGGCCCCGGCTTAAGTTCCTTCGTGAAGTCGCAGCGTTCGGCGG
>JANOZG010000684.1:0-14531 GCA_031429275.1 Planctomycetota bacterium | reverse complement strand
GTTTCTGAGACTCAGAAGAAAACGCTGGCGGTGTATTCTGTCAGCGCCGATGAGGCGCCATTGTTTGTTGATGCCGGATTTGAAGTATCGAAGTTTGGCGAAGAACCTGTTCTGGATCTGGGCAGAATCTCCTGGCGAGGTCGAGAATTTGAATGGGTCCGCCGACAGACAAATTTCTGCCTTCGCTCCGCACTTGAAGTTGTCGAAATTGCAGCTGAAGCTGAACGCCGCGCTTTGAGCGACGAACTGACCGAAATCATGTTCGAAGACCTGAAGCCCCGCACCTATCCTAAGCCACTTCGTCTCCTGGAAGGCCAGTTTGATCCGTTGCAACTCTTTCGGCGACGACTATTCGTTGCTCGGTCACAAACGACTGGACGCATCGAAGGATTTCTGGCTTGCAGCCCGATGCTCAATGGCAATGCCTGGGCATTCGAGACCTACCGAAAACGTGCGGACGCTCCGCGCGGGACGACGCCATTTCTGTTTCGCGACGTGATTGACCGCCTGCAGGCGGAGGGCGTCCGGAATGTGTCGCTGTGTCTTGTACCGGGTCGTGGTGTGGACGGTAACGCAGATCCACGTTCACAGAAGATGGTACGTCTTGCGATGTCATTGTGGTACAAACGATTGAACTTTCTCTTCAACACCAAGGGCCAGGACTATTTCAAAAGTCGATTTCGCCCGCGATACGTCAATCGCTATATCTGCGTGACGCCAAATACGACGGTGCGTTCAATCTTCTCCTTTCTTGTCGCCACCGGCGGAATAAAACCGCATATTGGAAATTTGATCCGGAACTTGTGGAAGTAAGTTCTGAGTTGGGGAGCAGTGCGGCGTCAGCCCACCGGTACACTTCGATTCAAGAATGTACATCCTTTGCTCCGCCCTCCGGCGTGGATTCATACTTGGCGCGGGCTGAATTGAGGCGAGCGGGGGACCTGAGTCCCCTGATTCTTCGTGAGTCCAACAATCAGGGCAATGACATCCACTGTTCGCCGAAGCCACACCTCCGTTTCGCCCGCTCGCCGAGAAATGTCACAACGGCATCACTGCCCCGGCTTCGATGCTGGCAGCTTCGGCCCAGCACAGTTGCAGCGCGGCAAGAGCTGTTTCACTTGAAAGTGGCCCGGACGACTGCGTCCCCTTGATTGCGTTAACGGCCAGCTGAAGTTCGTCCGTGAATGCGTCGCACCATTTGCCGTTGCCGCCGAGTTCCGGATGAGTCATCTTGCCATCGTTTGTGATTACGCTTAAAGGTCGACTGACAGTCCATTCGCCTGCCAGCGTTCCAGCATCAAACAGGACTGTGGCGTTTTCAAAATACAATTCAAAACCGTGCGAAAACTGTAGCCCCTTGGCTGCGATGCCACCGCTGACACATGAAACGGCAGGACCATCATTGTACAGATAGGAAGTGTGAACATGGTTCACAAAACCATCCTGCAGCAAGCCACGAGAGAAAACGCCGTCAGGTCGACCAAAGGCGTGAGCGATGAAGTGATTGTCATGAATATGCAAATCTATGCCCCAACCACCGAGCTTTCTGAAGTCTGACATGCCATTTGACCAATCCGGCGGACTAATGACGCGTTTGAAATGAGCGCCTTTGATTTTCCCAAATCGGCCATCTTGAATTGCTTCGGCCGCAAAACGGAACTCCGGGAAAAACGGAAGCACATGCCCGACAAGCAGAGGTACGTTGGCGGCTTGAGCTGCCTTGACCATTTGTTCGGCTTGAGCGAGGTCAACGGAGATCGGTTTTTCAACGAGTGTTGGCTTGCCCGCTTTTAGCGAATCCATCACGACATCGAAATGCTTGTCGGTGGGAAGGCAAACATCAATCAGATCAATATCCGGGTCCGCCAGAAGTTCGTGATAATCTGAACAGCATTTCAATTCTGAAACATCGACCACACCTCCGGGAGGCCCGAAGTTCCCCTGAATTTTCGTCCAATCTCCAGCCAGCTTTTTAGGATCACGAGTCGAGATGCCGGTGACTTTCGCACCTACAAGATCTCGAGCGCCTTCAAAATGGGTGTATCCCATAAAGCCAATACCAATGATTCCGATCCGAACCACGATGAATTTCCCCCGGTAATAAAGCTTAACTGCGTTGCCCACGAACCTTGGAGTACAGGCTTTAGCCGGCTGTTCTCTCCCGCGTGGCAGGCTAGAGCCTGTACTCCAACCGATGGTGCGCCACGGAAGCTGCAAAACACAGATAACCGGATTTCACTCACAACCGCGTCAAAACACAAGCGATCGACGCAATCTACAGTCAGCTGCCACTATGGCAGAAGTTGCCAGATACTAAATGTGCCTAAAAAAGAAGCAACATGGCCTTGCTGCTTTTTTAGGCAGTAGTGATTTTGTCGGTTTTAGTGTTGGCAATGAATGTGCGTGGTGTTATCGTTATGACGTCGCAGTCAATCTGATGTCAGGCAGGAAGTGCCGGTTGGTAACAAGGGGCGGCAAAAAGCGGGGGCCATCGAACCACGATGTGGTCAGCCCAGACGGATCAAGGAAGACCCAAGACAAAGCGCAGGGAGAGAAGAACATGTTGGTATTGTCCAGGAAGACAAGTGAACGAATTCTGATTGGTGACGAAATCGCAATCACGATTGTGCGGATCGGCCCGAATTCAGTTCGTATCGGAATCGAAGCCCCCAAGACGATGAATATCGTTCGAGAAGAGCTTTGCAATTTCAGCGACCGCAAGCCAGCTGGTACAGACGTCGCTGTACCGATGAATTGACGAACAAAAAAACTGCGGTGCTCGGTAGCAATCTGCTGAGCCTAGTCGTTGCGAGCCGAGGATTTTTTCCTCGGCTTTTTTTATTGCTGGGCCGCTTCATTGATGGGATTAAAGGAATCCCGTAGTTTCAATGAAAGAATTGTTGAACCCATGGCTGCCAGGAGCCGCCAAGCCGTAGCACATCCCGACATCTTTAGCCGCGATAGCATCTTTGTTTGCCTTATGCCGTAGGACCCTCGATTGTCACGTTTTTTTTCACTTCAAGGCATTCTGACATTGTCGCACCTTGGACTGGTGCTCTTGGCAATTCTCTATGGGCAATCGCTCGCTGGTGCAGACGGTACCATTCGCGTTGATTTGGTTCCGGCTTATTTCCTGTTGATGCGTGATATTGCCATCTTTGCTGTGTCTTTCCCTTTCGGGTGGATTTTCCTGCTACCCACACATCTTCACGGTCCAACTGAGTTCGATGTTGTGCTCTCAGCCGTCGGGCTTGGACTAAACTCAGCATTCGTGGGGTACGTTGTTTCGCGTATCGTGCGCAATCGCAAAATTCGCAATGAGTGAACGCCAGACTCTATGGTTCTTGCGCAGAGGCACTTCGAGCACAATCTGTCAATGGGCAAACGGCTTTTGGTAAAATCATGCGCAGCACAAAAACCAATCGTTTCGTTGTCGAGCGGTTTCAACAGATGCTGCCATCGGTCCGTTACTGACACCCGCTGGCTGATTGCTTTTAAAGTTCACTTGGCGAATGCGACGAACAAAATCGGGATAGGGGTGGGGTGGGGTGCTGAAAACTCGATATTGACAGAGTGTTAGTGATTTTTGAGGTTGCGCAACTTTTTTCTTTCGATCAACATTGTGTCCTGCGGTTCAGGCCCGATAGGGCCGACACATCCTCTGCCGGGGCCGTCAGGCCCCGGAATCAGGGAAACGAACCGGCAAAGGCCTGAAAGGCCGACACAACGCACCGGGGAAAGTGCCGATCTCGGCGTTTGTGTCGGCCCTCCGGGCCTTCGTGACTGTGTGTTTCCGCTTCCGGGGCCTGACGGCCCCGGCAGAGGATGTGCCGACCCTCCGGGTCTGAAACACTCACAATGAATCCCATTCAATCTAACAACGGCCTTGGAACTGTTGCCGTGAAGCATACCTCGGCAAATGCCGCGGGATACGAGCCGCGGCTGGTATCGAATCTGCACTCCTTCAGCAGCCGTAGTCTCGAATCCTGCGGCACTCACAGCCGAGTCTGAAATCACCAAGACTCAATGCCGTCCGAAGATGCGCTAGATCGATTTTGACTTCAACCCGAGTTGACGGATTATCATGCACAGTTCTTTGGGGCACTCACGACCCTGCGTCTGTTTCGACAGGCATGAGTACTCTGGCCGAAATCCAGGTGACAAGCTTCTGGCCACCCGATAAACTTCCGTTGGCCGCCAAGTGACCTCGATTGATTGACTCTGCAAAGTATCGGAACACTCACGAAGCGGAAAAGTTCAACGCGCGATCTATACGTCGGCTAATCGCCAGACGCATAGATCGCAATTCGTTATGCCTTAATTCTACTGGATTTACTCGACACCGCACATGGCCGATACCAACGCGCGAACTGCTGACTCTCGTACACCTACGAATGCTGGCGACAGAAGCCTGCGGGTCGGCGGCAGACGGCGATGGCGCGCCGTTGCCTGGACTGCCTTTTTTTTTTGGTCGCGATCAGTGCTTACTTCGCCCGTCAATATTCCCGCGACTGCGCGATCGAAGGACGACTGACGGGCAGTTGGGTCTCAAATTTCATTCGTGAAGACGGTACTGAAGATTCATTTGTTTGGCAATTCCTCCCTGACGGAACGATGCGATGCCACCCGAGAGGCAAACCATTTGCTGAAACCGGGTCTGTCGATGATCATATGTGGTGGCGCGTTTCAGGTGGGCTGCTTGTTCTGACCTATGATCGCGAATTTCGTCGCGACGCATCACTTAAGTCGAATGCGAAACATGCAATTAGATATGTCATGGAAATGGCCACTGGAAAGAATGCTCCTCTCGCACGCCACGATCGGTGCATCATTCGTGATTCAGGTCGAGACTCGATTGAGCTATCACGACAGCTGAATGAAATCACACCGTCGTACTGGTTCGGCGGAGGGACGCATGTACTCACTCGTACATCGGACGGCATAACCAAACGCTGAACGTGCGGACTGGAAATGGTCTGATGACAAGCGGGTGTGACTCCCGTATGTGTAGCTCCAAGCCCAGAGGCCCAGTATTGAGGGCTGCAGGATGGGCATCAGGCGTATGCCGAAGTTGTATTTTGAAGCGTACCGAGAAAGATAGTGAGGGCGAATCGACCGAGAGTGGCCTTCCTGTGGAACGCCCATGTACCGGATGCCGCGCGGTGCATCGTCCGGAACACGGAGATTTTCGTTGATCTGGCGATTCCGCCTGACCATATCATCTCAAGTCAGCCAAATTGAATGCCCTGAGCCAGCGGCAACGACGACGACCAGTTGATCGTATTCGTTTGCCGTCGCATATAGGCTTTCCACGCATCTGACCCCGATTCTCTGCCGCCACCGGTGTCTTTTTCACCGCCAAACGCACCACCAATCTCCGCCCCGCTCGTGCCTATATTAACATTTGCAATTCCGCAGTCCGAACCTGTGGCAGACAAAAACATCTCCGCTGCCCGCAGACTGTTCGTGAAGATTGAGCTGGACAATCCCTGAGGCACGTCGTTCTGCATCGCAATCGCCTGCTCAAGATCCCGATAACTCATCAGGTAAAGAATCGGTGCGAATGTTTCTTGTCGTACCTGATGCGATTGAGTCGGCATTCGGATAATTGTGGGCTGAACAAAATTGCCTTCCCGTTCGCGCAAGGCTTCGCCACCATAGACAAGAGTACCACCCTGGTTCACCGCCTGCCGAACGGCATGCAGCATCGTCTCAACGGCTTGCGGAGTCACAAGCGGCCCCATCAAAGTCGTCTGATCCAGTGGATCACCAATCTTGATTTGATCGTATGTTTTGACAAGACGTGACTGAACATCATCGATGATCGATTCGTGCACCAGCAAGCGTCGCGTAGTTGTGCAACGCTGCCCCGCAGTGCCGACAGCTCCAAATAGAATACCGCGAATCGCAAGATCCAGATCGGCATCAGCCTCAACGATGATTGCATTGTTGCCGCCGAGTTCCAGCAGCGTTTTCCCCATGCGGCGTCCCACTGTTTCCGCGACATGCTTGCCGATTTTACTGGAACCGGTAAAGCTGATCAATGGCAATCGCCGGTCTTCGATCATACGCTGAGCGACGCCATCATTGGTGCCAATCACCAGATTGAAGAGCCCTTCGATGTTGTAGTCCGCCATCAGATCATTGCAGAGATGCTGCACGGCAATCGCCGTCAGTGGCGTCGTCGGCGAAGGTTTCCAGATCATCGTGTCACCGCAGACGGCCGCAAGAGCTGCATTCCAACTCCAGACGGCGACGGGGAAATTGAAAGCACTGATAATGCCAATTGGCCCGAGCGGATGCCACTGCTCGTACATACGATGACCAGGGCGTTCTGAATGCATCGTGCTGCCGCACAGTTGTCTCGACAGGCCCGTCGCGAAGTCGCAGATGTCGATCATTTCCTGCACTTCTCCGATACCTTCGGCGCGGATCTTGCCCATTTCCAGTGAAACGAGTTCGCCAAGAGGTTCGCAGATTCCACGCAGACGATTTCCCAGATCCCGAACCAACTGACCTCGCACAGGAGCCGGCGTGCTGCGCCACTTGGGGAATGTCGAAGTCGCTTGATCAGCAACCGCGTCATATTCAGCAGTGTCTGCCATCATTACATCGGCAATGGCGTTGCCAGTTGTCGGTGAAACAGACGTCAGTTTTTTCGTGCCGGACTTCCATAAGTTCTTACCTGAACACGCGCCAGGATTGATGGCGTCGATTCGAAGTTTTTTGAGCAGTGCATTCATAGGTATTCGGGCACGATCTAGATTTAGGCGAGCAGTGGACGTCAGTCCCCTGCTTGATCACGACGTTCAAATCGCAATCAGGGGATTAACATTCCCCGCTCGCCGGAGTCACACATCAATTTCAACCGCTCGCAGAATATCTGCGCAAACTTGCATCCAGTTCAAAGTATTTCAGCAATACCCTTCAGAACAATTCCGAGATGGGTGAACCGCCGTCAACGACGAATCGAGGCCGACCTTGATGGTCTTTGTATTGCACATCCTGCGGCACGCCAAAATATCGAAAGATGGTCGCCGCGAGGTCAGCAGGTGTGACCGGTCGCTCTTTGATTGTACCACCATCGAGTTCCGTCGCTCCGATGACCTGACCATGCCTCAGCCCGCCGCCGGCGATGCACATCGACATGACTTCCGGCCAGTGATTACGGCCATCGGTGCTGCCCTGAGTGCCCATGGTTGGCGTTCTGCCAAATTCCCCCATGGCGATCACCATCACTTTGTTCAGCAGACCGCGTTCCTCAAGATCACCAATCAACGTCGTAATTAAGTGATCAAACAGAGGCAGTAAGGGACCCAGTCCTTTGCTGATGCCCCCGTAGGGAGGAATGTTGTCCCCGTGGTTGTCCCACGTTCCCGATGCACCGTGGTAGCTGAGATCTAATGTGACGAAAGTTGTGCCGGCTTCCACCAATCGCCGAGCAATCAAGGCCTGCTGACACCACAAATGTTTGCCATATCTTTCGCGGGAAGCCAGCGATTCCTGATTCAGATCGAAGGCTGTTCTGGCTCGATCCCCCAGCAGCAAATCCACGGCCTGTTGCTGATAGGAATTCAAAGCCGCCATCGAACCATCCTGATCCAGCCCGGCTTTCATATGATCGAACTGCTGCAAAAGACTCACACGTTCATGCAGACGTGATTCCGACAGACCGTTGGGCAATTGAAACAAGTCTTTCCCGCTCAATCGACCAGTGTCAACTCCAACGTTTGTATACACCGGCAGTGTCGCAGCGTTATCACAGATGAACGGGTCGTATTGCTTGCCAAGATAGCCTGCAAACGCCAAGTGAGAACGTGACTTCATGAAGGCAGCATACGGCGGCATCGCCGGATTGTTCGCGCCGTGATGTCTCGCGACAACTGACGCGAGTGATGGGTACTTCACAGCTTCCGGATTTGTGCGTGGTTCAGCCGCCAGATTTGCCGTCTGAAAAACGGTGTTCGGTTCATGGTTGCTGTGTCTCGCATCGACGGATCGAATAATTGTGAATTTGTCGAGCATCGCGGCTTGCTTCGGCAAGTGTTCGCAAATGACGACACCGGGAAGTTTCGTCTGTGTCACGCCAAACGGACCGCGATTGATCCATGGACGATCCGGCTTGCTGTCCCAGGTATCGATATGACTTGGACCGCCCGCCATCCACAGCAGAATGACGCTTTTTCCCGTCGGTAAGGATGCTCCGGAATTGGCAGCTTCAGCCTGAGCCTGAATCAAGCGTGGAAGCGACAGCCCGCCAATCCCGGCCATGCCAGTCTTGAGCATCGCTCGACGGGTTTGCAAGTAGACACCTTCACGAGTACGGCCGAAGAAATTTCCAAACGAATGACCGCCACATCTTGCCGGAGCGCATTGCTGGCCTGATTCTGGAAGTTTGGGCATCGTATGTCTCCGTTGTGCAGTGGCCACTTTGGAAATCCCGGTCATCATTGTGGGGACCGTCAGGTCTTCCAGACTCCAAGGTTAACGTACCGTTGCGGCTTTCACAACAAATGATTGAGTTGGGACTGGCCTAACAATAAGTGTCGGAGTTAATGGAGGCATCTGTTGAAGCAACCAACCATGGAATGTGCCTCCTGTACCTCCGACGCGGGATATTGAACAACTGGAATCGCAATTTAGGGCAAGAAGATTACGAGGTAGGAAAATTAAGCAAGTCCATTGCGGCTCATCTTCTTACCCCTAATCTTCTTGCCTGACTAAACAAAACCAGGCTGCTATTTGTGCCCCGGCCAGTACCGATCTGCGAGCTGTCCAAAGTTGAGGGCTTTCTCTGATGCTGCACCGACCAATCGTCGACGCTGGTTTCCATCCCGTAGAGCCGGAGGGAGAAGCGCGAAGTCCGTTCGTGTGTTTTACGAAAAGATTTCGTAGAATGGGAGGTACATCGCAGTCTAGCGCAAAAACTCTTTAGTATTCAAGGCAATCGATTTCATGCTGAACAGTCTGAAAGACCTCTTCCGAAATCCATCGGCGGCAAAGGACAATGCTGCATCGTCGTCGCAAGCGGTCAAGCAGACAGATGAGGCAATTCTGAGTCTCTGGCGAACCGAGTCCGTAGATGGTCGACGTGTGGACGTGTTTGTGCCGCAGTGTGAACAGCCTCCTCAGGCTGCCGTGCTTTTTTTGCATGGACATGGGCGAGTTTTGTTGAACGAAAACATTGTCTTCAGTCGCTTGTTTCAGCAACATGGTTTGGTCGCTGTTTGTCCGGATGGAGAACGTAGCTGGTGGCTTGACGTTATATGCCGTGAGTTTGATCCGGATCAGACGCCGCAACAATGGCTGATGAACTCAGTGCTTCCATTCATCGAGCAAAACCTTTCCATTTCCACTCCCAACATCGCGCTGCTTGGCGTGAGCATGGGAGGCCAGGGGGCGCTGCAACTGGCATTTCGTTATGCTTCGAAATTTCCTGTTGTGGCGGCGATCGCTCCTGCAGTGGATTTTAATCAGCTTTATGGTTCCGGGATTCCATTGGATTCTATGTTTCCAGATGCTGAGGCCGCACGTCAAGCGTCAGTTGTCTTGAACCTGCATCCGCTGGCGTGGCCACGACATCAATTCTTTTGCTGCGATCCGGCGGACACTGAGTGGTTCGACGGCGCTGCTCGACTGGGAATGAAACTTTCGTCGTCAGGAATTTTGCACGAACGAGATCTCGACACATCTGGTGGCGGCCATACGTGGGACTACTTCAATCGCATGGCAGAAAAATCACTGAAGCACGTCTTTGAAAGTCTCAGAAAAGTAGAATGACACTGCAGCTGACCAGACGAACGTTGTGCATTGCGGGGCAGAAAATCACCTTCGAATTGCCAGCCAGCGAAGATCAGTTGCTCGAAGCCGCCATAGCGAATGAGACATCTGGCGCGGCTGACAGCGATCCGTATTGGGGGGCCCTGTGGGAGACGTCGCCCAGAACGGCAACGATGATTCTGCAGCATCACTGGGCAGGGCGTTTGAAAATGCTGGAACTTGGCTGCGGCATTGGCGTCACGGGGATTGCTGCGTTGTTCGCAGGACATGAAGTGACGTTTTCAGATCACGCTACGCCTGCAGTCAGGCTTGCTGTTCACAACGCAGCCCTGAACGGTTTTCACAATGTCAACGGTAGAGTTTTCGATTGGCAACAGCCACCGCAGACAGTTCAATATGACTTGGTATTCGGAAGTGATGTCCTGTACGACATTGCCCATCATCAATCGTTGTTGAATACGATTCATCAAACGTTGACTGAGGATGGTATTGCCTGGATCGGAGATGCAGGGCGCGCGAATGCCGAAAAATTTGTCAGCCTTGCTAACGCGCAGGGGTGGAATATCGAAACGATTGACGAAGAGGGCAAACGCAACAACGCTCCAAAGCACACGCAGTTTCGTCTCTACATCCTGAAGCCACCGTATGGCAACGCACGCGACACGGAATGCTGACATCCCTTGCGACTATTGTCCAAAGCCAAGCTTGCTTAGCCATCGACGCGAACTGGTGCCGCCTTTAGACGATTTTTGGGGGTTCGAGACGCTTCCGTCATCGGTCAGGGTGACTCCAAGTTGCCGGGCATGATGCTCCAGCAACAAGCGAGATTCTTCCAGCTTGCGGACTTGCCGTCCCAGCCTGGCTCGCTCAAGTGACAATTCGAGTTCACCAATGCGTGCCAGTTCGTCGAGTTGCTGCAACGACTGCACTACCTTAGCGGCAAGATCCTCAGGCAGGAAATCTTCCATGGCTTTCAGTTTTTCAGCAGGAAGATGCCCGCTGGACTGTTGATGCGATTGTCTAAGTCGACTGATTAAAGTCGAAATGAACTCTTCGCGTTCCACAAACACTGCCCGCAACTCCTCTTCACTCAATTCATCAGGATTAAGGATCTCTGGCACTTCCAGAATCGTGGCGGATGCTTCTGAGTTGGATTTGATCTGGGCTTTTAGGTCCGCCAGATCTTGCGCTTCCCTAATGTCGGTTTCAACTGATGTCTCCCGTGCATCACCGTGCAGCAACAGATCATTGCGAATTTGTTCCCACGATCGACCGCTGCTCCCCTTTGCATGTGCAGACACTGACGCCTGAGCATGTTGCTCGGGCTTTGCTTCCTGTGGTCTGGCTGTTGCCGCTGTGTTACTGACATGGCCGATGCGATGCAGAATTCTTTCTTCGAAGTCAATCAGCTGTTGCTCAATGGTCTCACCAACATTGTCACGCGCTGCTGTTGAGCGGGAGATAACTTCAAAGAGTGCCTTCAGTACGGCACTCTGCCCTGCGGCAGCCGCTTCCTGTGACGCTTTCAGCTCTTGAATCGACGCCCGCGATTCTTCACGCATCAATTTCAGAATCGTCAGCAGATTCACTGAATTCTCTGATTCTTTCGTTAAACCTGTGCCCTGAGGTGACACAGCCGGAATCGGATTTGATGTCGTTGCTGTATCCCGATTGCGTTCATCATCTGCAGCACATTGTTCATCACTTGTTTCTGCATGGCATAGTCTTGAATCTGATTGATAAGGCGTTGCACTAAGATCGTGAGATGCGACATCTGGATCGCATTCAGGATCAAGGTCCTGTATTTCATCCGTCTCTGATTTTTGCCGAATGACCGACTGCAGCGCGCCGCAGGATTTAAGTAGAGATTCCAATGACGGTGCCGCAGGGGACTTCGACTGCGTTGGAACGATCGAAGTTGCCCGCGCCTTGGAGTTCTTTGTATCAGCAGGGTGTTGCATTGTTGAAGATCGTTGGGGCATTGATATTTTTCCGGGTGCTGAATTGCACTGTCTCTATCCGCAAAACCGCCGAATCACAAACTGATCCACGCTGGTTCTAGAAACGGGTTTCATCCAATGGTAGCTCAGAATCGAACCAGCAGACGGAGTTCACCCACAACCCAACCCTGCTTAACGGTGGGTTGTCGTGTTTGTGTCGGAAATAGTGGTTTGCAGGAATCTAAGGATATCGTAATCCCCCATAGTCAGAGACGTATGTAACCAGAATCATCGCATTTGATCATGTGGGCGATTTTGTGATGACTGTTACTCTGTGGCGATTGCCACAGTCCAGAAATGTGCGAACCGCTCAAAAAATGCAGAAAACTAATGACATTCGCGGCGACTGATTAATACCATTCGATTTCAGCTTGCCCTTGGCTTTCGGTAGTACCCGGTTCTCCTGCCGCTGTGTCAGTTCATCAAGAGAATGTCTATGGCTCGAATCATTCTTAAATCTGCGGTCTTTGAGGACGGCGAAATCGAACTCTCAGACTCTGATTTGCCCATGACGCTGGGGCGAAGTCATAGAGCTGACATCACGATCAACGACGCATTGCTAAGTCGCATTCATGCAGAAATCCGCCAGAGTGAAAATGGCGGATTTGAGATCGTAGACAATGCATCTACGAATCTGACCATCGTCAACAATCACGATGTCGACTGTATGGAACTCAAAACCGGTGATTGCATTCTGTTAGGCGAAACAGAGATTCATGTCGAAATTGAGATGCCTGCAGAAGATGTTCACGAAAAAACGACTCGCGAACTACCCGTTCTGACACAACGGAAGCCCGTCGAGCCGCCGCAAGGTGAAGAATAAGATCAGCCACGCGTGCCTTGATGGATCGGGTGGTTGGGGCTGGACTGATCGGAGCGAAGGAAGCCCCGAAGTTTCCGGCTGGCGCGCTCCGCCTTCCGAACACCCGTCAATCCGTTGCTGACAGGGCACTAATTCTGCACGGCCACGGTTTGATCGGCATTCTGTTTAGGAATGGCGATGAACGAAGTCGTCATGCTGCCGTCTTCAGAATTCCAGACTCGGATTTCGCCATCGTAGCTTCCGGAGGCGATCAGCTTTCGAGCCGGATTTGCGCTAAGTGTGTAGACCCAGTCCTGGTGGCCTTCCATCTTGCGTAGCAGAGCACCGTCTGCTGACTTATGCTCGTGAACGGCTCGGTCACCACAAGCGGAAAGGATCAGATCGCCGGGGAGAATCTGAATTCGGAAGACATCGCCCCCAAATCCCGCGATGGCACGAACTTCTTTCGCATCCCCTGAGTTCCAGATCCGCAATCGGCGATCGCTGCCACCACTGACAACCGTCGTGCTGTCGGCGAGAAAGGCCGCCGAGTAGACTGGTTCACCATGACCGCTGAAAGTAATCACGGGATTGCCAGTCGCTGTTTCAAAGACCTTGCAGGTTTTGTCTCGGCTGCTGGTGACCAATCGCTGCCCGTTAGGCGACCAATTGACGTCCATAACCCAATCCGCATGGTCTTCGATTCGCAGGACTTCAGTGCCAGTCGCAACATTGACGACATTGATTGAACGATCGGCACCGGCACAGGCCAGTAGCTGGCCATCAGGACTGAAGCTCAACCCAAATATTGCGTCGCGAGCCCGCACCAAAGTTCGAATCCACTGACCGTCTGCAGCGGAGAATAACTTCAATTCACCGAGTTGGCCCGGAGTTCCCGCTGCGACAGCTAAGGTGCTGCCGTCTGCACTGAATTCAAGATCGTAAATACGTTCGGCCACATTGGAAATGCGACGGATCAGCGTGCTGTCCGCCGCATTCCAAACCAGTACTTCATGATATCCAGATGATGCGAGTTGACTACCGTCCGGGCTAAAAGCAACTGCCGTTACAGGAATCGCAACTCGGTATTCAGTCGGTGGCAATGGTTGAGTCTGCTCTGGCATCACATCGAACAAGTCGGCGGTCATCGTGACGCCTGCATCCAGTGGTGCTCCGACGTCAATCCATTGCTTTACGATTGCTATTTCAGCTGGCGAAAGCGGATCGGCGTCTTTCGGCATTGAGCCGTCTTCAATCATGTTTACCAACAATGATTCTGCACTCTTGTGAGCGGACAGGGCTTCGCCTGACTCACCGCCTTTTAGAAGTGCTGCGAACGAATCGAGATTGAGTCTTCCGCCCGGACTGCGTGTGTTGTGGCATGCCACACAACGCTGAGCCAGGATCGGGGCGACATGCCGGGAGAATGAAACGAAACGTCCCAGGGGTTCCAATGCAGACTCAGCCCGTTGACTGGCAATCAGTGATTCGCTGGACACAATCAGCGTCTCAGCTTGCAGCTTCCGTAGTGATGGTTCCAGTCCCGTCAGCCGAGCATTCAATGTCTTCTGCCAGCGTTCGCCGTCACCTTTGACGATCTTGAGATCCAATTCCTGTTGGTTAGCGGCCGCCAAAGCATCACTCGCCGATTTCCATGCCGCACGCATTGGTTCTGCAGCAGCAAAGGCCGTATTGTGAGCAGCAGTTTTTGTTTCCAAATCGGTTTTGGCAGCTGCAATCTTCGCGACAAGTTCGTCGCGCCGCGCTGTGATCTGGGTCATCAACGCATCTGTATTCTTCTTCAATGGAGCGAATTCAGAAATGGCCTTTTCCAGCCCCTGAATCGCAGCTGATGCATCATTACCTGTAAGCCTGGCAGCTTCACGCAATGTCGTCAGAGAGTTCTCCAACGAGGCCACGGATGTTTGGAGGGACGTAACTGAGTCCGA
>JANOZG010000683.1:0-7010 GCA_031429275.1 Planctomycetota bacterium | reverse complement strand
CAAAAACAGCACGGTCTCCAGGCGATCAATTGTTTTCCGAAACAGGTGTTTGGCCAGTTCCGAATTGACATTCACCTTTGGCCGTTCCGGCAGCCGAGACCCGAACGGAACGGTGCCGCGATATCCGCCATCGTGCGGTCCGAGTCGGATAAAACGGTGTGTATCTCGAATCGCAAGGTCGAGCAGTTCCTGAGCCTCATCAAACGGCGATGCGTCGGCTGCGGCAGGAACTGCCTTCAACTCCCGCAGCGTCGTCACAAACTCCGCTGTCAGTTGCCGTAGATTCTGGGCGACATCCTCCTTGAGGAATTCCTTGCTCAGCGACTTCTCGACATTTCCGCTGGATGTCTGTGTCAGTTTCGCGTTCACAACCATGTGGATAATGTTCATATCGTCAATGCGTTCGGTCACTGTGCCGTCAATGTGATAGAGCCCGGCTCGCGTCGGCAGGGTGTCCGGCAGGCGATCTGGATCCGCAAGTCCGGAAACCACAAGGTCCAGTTCATCCAGCAGGCTGCTCATGTCGGTTCTTTGCAGCACCTGAAATCCACCCTCATGCCGCAGTTGTTCAGTGACCACGTCCTGCACGATCAGTTCCAGCGGGCGAACATGGGCAAACTTTCCTTCACTTTCGAAGGGGGCTACAGAAACGGTCAAGCCAGCCGTTTTGGGACTGCGGATGACAGCATTGACATATTGAATAATCTCTCTGGCCGCTTCTTCAACGTCGACAGAACTGATTCGAACGATCGTCGCGCCGCGAATGATACCTGTGAGTGGTTCCGTCATTCGGATGAGGGCCTTGCGTTCGGAATTTGCGTCCGCTTTTTCCAGTTTCACCAATACGATCAGGTCTGCAGTCACCAGCTTTCCAAGCTGTAGAGTCTTCGCTGGATCATTGACCTGAGCCTGGCTAAGAATGAGTTCGTGGAGAGCAAGATCGATCTGCCGACGTTCAACAACGGCAATGCCCGGACGCTGCAACGTTTCTGCTTCCAGCAGGACCAGCAATGCATCGGCCTGCTCCATGGAGGCGATGGCTCGTTCGGCGTCCGAGTTGGCACGTTTGAATTCCGCGTCAGTTCGCTCCAGATCAACTTTGGATGTCGATGGATTTGCCTTCGCGCTTTCCCATGCTGTTTTGGCTTTCGCCGCATCAGCTTTCGCGAGTTCCGCATTCTCCTTGGTTGCATCCGAAGGAATGGTCATCGTGATGGCGATGGTCGTCTCAGGCACAGCGTCCTCGGCGCTTGCAGGCAACGATGTCAGCAACAGGATTGAGACTGTTCGCATAAGTGGCCGGAACGTCATCGATTGTCTCTTTTTCTCATGGGTGTCGGTTTGATTTGGATTCGACAGGTTGAGCCGGTTCACCGGGACACTTGAGTTTCCCCTGGCATTCGCGGAGTGACTCGCCCACATCTTTTCGATGTTATCCACCAGAAGTGATCTCCAAGTGCAGTGCCCAGGTGGTAACGCTTCTATAAGCGTGTTGACGTCCTGCCGTTTACCTGAACGGCGTTGAGCTTATTTCTCAACGATCTTTGGCAGCAGTCGGCCAGCGATTGTCGCGGCGGCTTCCTGAAGTGCTGTCTTGCCAGCGATTTGTTCGGCGAGATCCACAGCGACGGAAACCTGACGATCGACAGCCAGAACCTGTCCCGATGCACGATCAACTGCTTTCAATTCAAGCCTGGCTTTCACGGAACTCAGGTTGCCGTGACGAGCTGCAAACTGGCTGAAACCTTCTCCAATCAACGCTATATCTGCGTCGCCGCGTTTGCCAGCCTTGCGATCAATGACTTCAAAACCCAATTCCTTGCAAATCACAGCCAGTTCCGTTTCCGCAGCCGGATCGATGGTGGCCTGACCGATATGGCGTTCCTGAATATCAATCCAGACAGACGGGCGTTGGCCCTTGCCGAGTGATTTTTTGAGTGCAGCAACAAGATCCTGCTGAGTCTTCGGCGTGGCCACCAGTTCGGATGCTCGATCGGAGATCGTTTCCGCAATGCTTTTTGCCAATTCGTCTACCATCCCGTCAAGGTCATCGCCGACTCGACCTTTTGCGGATGCTCCCAGGACTCGGCTGGTTTCGGTGCCGATGATTTTGGCAACCAGATACTGACTGTCTCCCGCCACGACAACTGATCCCGTGACGATAATCTTTGCCCCGGTCAAATGGCCCACGTGAATCGCTTCTGCCGGGTTCACAAGGCCCGACAGATTCAGTTCTTTTTCATCAAAAAGTTTCGTTATGTCTTCTCGTTCCACCAGATATATGTCGGGGTTCACGACAAGTTTGGCGAACAGCAGATCGCTGACCTGTGAACCCAGATTCGCAGCTTCTCGACCGCGTTCCTGAAACGGAAGAATGGCGACTGGATAGACGGCAGGCTTTGCCTTATCTTCTTCCTGCGCCGGCAGTACTGAGGCGGTCAACAGCAAGACGGCCAGCATGGCGGACAGGTGACGTGAAGGATTGAAATGCAGCATAATAGACCTCGGTTTTCGTGACTAGAGATTTATTCTTCGGACAGTGATTCGAGAACTCGGACCAGCAGGAATCTGGGAGTTGGGCCGTTGTTCCAGTGCTCCATGACTTTAAATCCGCAAACATTGAGAGAGCCTTTGGTTTGCGGGAATTGCACTTCCAGCCACGGCCATGCGGCTGGATTTTCAGACGCAGACGCGACGACCTGGCCTCGACGACTTTCGAGAACGAATGAACTGCAGGGAATGACGTTGCCCGTTCCCTGCCATGCTGTGGCATCCAGCCGCTTGTCGAGTTCCGGGATAATTTGCTGTCGAGCGAATCGCATTCCACCGGGAATGAAGCCATTGGCAGGACCATCGCCATTTGTCCCCGGAATCACCAGAGAGCCATCCGCCGGAGCCAGCAACAGGACTCGCCGTCCCGCCGCCGCAGCCTGGAAGATGCTTTCTGCCAGAGTCCGATTGCGTACCAGTGACACACCTTCGCCGATGATCAGGACGCCATGTTGTGAGGCATCGTTCAGAGCGGCCGAATTGTTGACCAGTCGGTACGGCAGTTGGATCTCGTCGAAATGCTTCACGGTCGTTCCCACCGGATCAAACAGTTCGATGTCCAGAGTTTCCGCCCATTCCATACGTCCGGCCAGTGGATCGTGAGGAAACAGCCACAGAGTCCGTTCCAGAGACGCTGCGGGTTTGTCTTTGCCGCGCGGCACAAAATCCGTTGTGATCGTTGTGGCAAAGATGACTCCGTCGCGCAGTTCCGGAAGTTTCAAGGCAAACTCCGCAGTGGCACTCACATTTCCATCTGCCTGAAGTTCCGTTTCGCCTCGGGAAATCGTTCGTTGATTCGCTGAATATGCCCATCGCAGAGTTCCGTCGGACACTCGTTCATCGGCATCTTGAGCACTGGTGACACGCACAGACATCGTCAGATCATCGCCGCCAAACACCGTCGACCATGTTTCAACAGAAGCGATTCGCACGCCCTGAGCGATAGCTGGGTTTGCTGCGAGCAGGACGTATCCCATGACCTGCAAGAAACAGCCCGTGAATGAATAAGCCTTCATCAGATTACCTCTTCGTTGAGCACTGCGACCGCCTGGAAGATTCGATATTCCGTACCGTTTTGCAAAGCCGTCAGCACCTTGACCGGGACCGCATTCTGGTGCAGCCCGGCCGCCTGAACATGCATCTGATTGCCACCAGCAAGTTCAATTTCGCTTTCCACGGAAATGGCTCCATCCGGCAGGCGATAGGCCCACAGCAGCAGTGAGTTTTTGCCCGTGTGCGGCTCGGCGACCCGGACAAGTCCTTCGTCTTGCGCAGTGACATCCATGGCCCAGACCAGTTTCCACGCACCATTGCCAGGCTGACGCTGTTCGATGATGATTCGCACAGCGAGACACTCACGGCTCTGAATTTGATCACCCTGATCGGCGTCATGCTGAACCGATGGGTCCAGGCCGAATTCAAGCTTCTGACCAGTCTCCGCGACCCAGGCCAGTTTATGATCGAAGAGGTTTTCCATCTCCTCAAACAGAATCGCTTTGTTGTGAATCTGTTCTTTTTGCAGCCATGCGTATTCTGGTGGCAGATCAGAATCATATGAGGCGCTCGAATGATCGGTCAGGCACAACCGCATCCCCAGCGTTACCAGAATCGTCAGGACTGTGCCGACAGCAAATCCTGACACCCAATGGCTCCGAGTTCTATGATATTGCTGAGATGTCCATTGCTCCGTAGCCGGCAGACGGCGACTGTTCGATCCGCTGGCAGGTACTTCTGTGACAGCGAAATCTGAATCGGATTCCACCAGCGCCGACACAATCCGATCATGCAGATCTGCCAGTCGCTGCTTTGAGCTGCACTGATCTGCCCACTGAATCAGCAAGAGATCCAGTTTTTGTTCGTCAGCATTTGAGTTCATGACAGGTGCCCCGCGAGCAGTTGTTTGAGTTGGCGACGAGCTTCGTGGACTCGCCAATACATTGTGTCTGTTGAACAGTCTTCGATTTCTGCTGCTTCGACCGTCGATCGTCCCTGCAGACACACCAGCACAACGGCGGCCCGCAGCGAAGGAGACAGTGTTTCCAGAGCCGTTTGAATTTGTGTTGTAAATTCCGCCTGCAACACCGGTCCGTCCGGCGAATTGTGGGAGACCGCCGCTCCTTCAGGCAGTTCGTCATAAAAATGAACGTTCGACTGACTTCGACGTTTCAGAAACGAATGCACGGTATTCATAGTGATCCGAAACAGCCACGTCGAAAACAGCGAGCCTCCTTCAAACTGATCGATCCCCCGCACGACTCGCAGAAATACTTCCTGAGTCACATCGTCGGCGACGTCGTGATTCAGAACCATCTGAAACACTGCGCTGCGAATCGGCTGCAAATGTCGTTGCAGCACGTCTTCAAGGAAATTTATCTGCCCGGTGGCCCGGAACTGATCGATCAGATACTGGTCTGTCTGAGACAAAGTCAGCTCCCAGCTGAAAAAACGGGGCTCGTTCGCCAGCATTAGACTCAGCAGCAAGTGCGATCCTGGGAAAAATCCGGAATACTTTAGAGAATTCAGGAACGGTGGCGATGGCGCAGCGGTCACCTGAGCCGCTGTCAGGCTTTGAATGCTGGTCGCTCATTGCCAATAGATTCAACTACGCAGCGGCAGATTGATCGCTGACAAATGGCAAAGTGCTTTGTGCCATCGAATGGTGCACAAACACGTCGCGGCATGGGAATGGCAGAGTTAACCCCCGCGCGTCAAAGCCCAGTTTGATCTGTTCAATCAGATGAAACTTTACAGCTTGATAGTTGCTGCTGAGTACCCAGGGCCGTACAACAAAATTGACGCTGCTGTCACCGAGTTCCGAAACGGCCACAACCGGAGCGGGATCAGCAAGAACTCTCGCATCAGACTTAACGACTTCTTCCAGGAACTGACGTACAGTTCGCAGATCATCCTGGTAGCTGGTACCAATCACCAGATCGATGCGTCGATGCGTTTCTGCTGAAAAGTTGCGAATCGTGCCACCTGTGATGGTCGAATTCGGGACAATAATTCGCACGTTGTCGGCAGTTCGCAGGATCGTATTGAAGATCTGAATCTCGACAACATCACCCATCACTCCACCCACATCAATCATGTCACCCACTCGAAAAGGCTTGAAGAACACAAGCAACGAACCAGATGCAAAATTCCCCAGTGTTCCCTGCAATGCCATTCCGACGGCAAACCCTGCCGCTGCGAGTACCGCTGTTAACGAAGTGGTATCGACGCCAAGGCAACTGAGCGAAGCAATACAAACAATCATCAGCATCAAGACATAGGAGACGTTCGAAATGAAACCCACAAGGGTTTGATCAACGCGAGCCTTCTTGGCAGCACGAACCATCATCGACGTCGCGAAACGTGCGAAGGTGCGACCGATATAGAAGACGGCTATGGCAGAAAAAACTTTTCCACCGTGTGCCAGTAACAGAGACTTAAAAAGGTTGATATCCAGATATGTTTGGACTGTGGTCCAGAGTTGAGGCAGAAACTCTGCAGGTGGGGTTGGCGGATTTCCTTCCAGAGGAACATCAACTTGTGCAATCAGTGGCCGAAACAGATCACACAGCGATCCGGCAGAAACTGCGACTGAATCCAGGACACCAGAAATATCAAATGGCTGAGTCATCCTTGACACCCCGAGAGAATTACAAAAACGCTTGCTATCATCGGAGGTCGTCATGACTTCCGATTCGTCAAACCTGTGGCATAGAAGGCCCCGCCTCCGGCCGCTTGTCATTGAAGCGAAGAAGGTATTCTAACTCGCCGCTATGAAACGGGTAAACGGGAGTGTTCCGGTCGGGAATACATGTAAAGACAGGGTAGTTTGGGAAGGATATGTGCGTACTGCAAAAAAAATGATGCTCGGCAGTTTGAATGCCGATCCAGAAGAGGCCGCATGATCTGAATTCACGGAAGAACCGAGCAGATGCTGCCGCTCAGACTGACTTGGTCTCAGTATATGTCGAAAAACACTTTAGACACAGACGACGGGGTTCAGGCCATGGAACGGCTCAAATCCGTAATATTGTTGGTCGTGATTGGCCTCACCACCCGGCCAGTCTTCGCTCAACAGCCGGCATCGAGTGCCCCGCCACAGGCCTATGTTGCGGTCGTTGGTGACGTTGAACGTTGCCAAAACTACCCGATACCAGTGGACTCAGCCCTGACAGTACAACAGGCCGTGCAGAACGCAGGGATGGTGTCAGACACTGTGAACGTCAAGGTGATTCGGGCAACTCAGGATTGTGCCCAGTTTACACAAGTAATCTCGGCTAATTCCGCTGACAAAGGCGAACCTGTTGAAGATGGCGATGTGCTGCTCGTTCAGTCTATGTCGGCCATGAAATCGGAAGTCAGAAAGAACGCAGCTCTTCGCACCGATACTGGTGTGGTTGTCGTTGCGTTGGAAGACGAGGGAATTCGAATTGGTGATGTGCTGCTTTATGCACGGACAACACCTC
>JANOZG010000682.1:0-11017 GCA_031429275.1 Planctomycetota bacterium | reverse complement strand
GTCGAAGGCAATCCGGTAGTGAAGACGCCGAACCTTGATCGACTCGCAGGTGATGGAATTCGTTTCACTCAGAACTGCGTCACCACATCGATCTGCGGAGTCAGTCGAGCAACATTGTTCACCGGGCAATGGATGTCACGGCACGGCAACGTGGCATTTACTGAATTTAGAACGCCATGGGCCGAAACGTATCCAGGGTTGCTGCGAGAACACGGTTACTTTGTCGGCCACGTGGGCAAATGGCACAACGGCAAGTTCCCGGAGGAGAACTTTGATTTCGGTCGATCCTACATGGGCAAGCACTGGATGATGGAACCTGATGGATCAAAGATTCATGTGACTCAGAAGAACGAGAAGGATGCCCTGGAGTTTTTGAATACTCGCCCCGCGGATAAGCCCTTTTGTCTGACGGTTGCCTTCTTTGCGACGCATGCAGAAGACGCCAATCCGCTGCAGTTTCTGCCGCAGCCAGAAAGCATGAAGCTGTATGAAGACGTCACTGTTCCGGTCGCTCCGAATGCCAATGATGAATCGTTTCATCGGTTGCCGCCATTCATCGCGAATGAAAAGAATGAAGGCCGCAATCGCTGGCACTGGCGTTTTGACACGCCCGAAAAATATCAGACGATGATGAAGAATTACTATCGTCTGGCCACGGAAGTGGATTCCACATGCGGGCGAGTTTTGGCCGAATTGAAAGAGCAGGGCGTGCTCGAAAACACGCTTGTGATCTTCACCACGGACAACGGCTACTACCACGCAGAACACGGCCTTGCCGACAAATGGTATCCGCATCAGGAAAGCATTCGCGTGCCTTTGATCATCCGCGATCCTCGCATGGTGAAGGCAAAACACGGCACGACGAACGATGAATTCACGCTTAATGTCGATCTTGCCCCGACGATTCTCAACGCTGCGGGTATTCTTGCTCCTGCGATGATGCAAGGCCGCGATGTGAGTCAGCTGTATCTTGCAGAAAATCCCCCGGCGTGGCGCAGCGAGTTCTTGTACGAGCACGCAACAATTCGCGATATCGACTTCATCCCGTCCTCGGAAGCTCTTGTACGCAAGGACTGGAAGTATTTCTACTGGCCTGATTTTCAACGTGAGCAATTGTTTGATCTGAATGCTGACCCCACGGAAGAAAACGACCTCGTCGCCGATCCCGCTCATGCCGCACGGTTGGCTGAAATGCGAAGCCGCTTCGCTGAGTTGAAGGCGGAGGCTCATTAGCCACTCAAGAAATACAATTCAATCATCAGAGTCGTTGTCTTCTGTCGGAGCATGATTCATGGCGTCTCCGATCTTGTGCAAGAAAAATGTCATCTCTTCTGAGTTCTGTTTCGCCTGCTCAACCCACTCTTTCTCTGTCAACTCGAATGCGCGCTCGCCGAAGCGTTCGACGGCCAGGCGAGTTGACTGAATGACGACTCGGCCGTTGCGGTGGCTGAACCATTCGAGATACAGACACTTTCTCCATGTCGTTTCCGGCTGGTCTCCTGCGTATGATCGTTTAACAAATTCTTCTGGTGAACATTCGAAGTGTCGGATCATCTGATCGGCCGTGACGTCGCCGATCGTGCCTGTCTGATCGGTGGCGATTCCGTCCTGAAGTTTGTCGGCCCAATCTGGAATCGGGTCGGTGCGGACGATGCGAAACTTCCAGCCAGCAAGGTCTGGATGACAATTACCGGCAAGCTTCAGCTTCAGCGGTTCGTCCCGTCCTTGTAACCGGACCCAGCCGACGGTCCAGCCGAGTTGCGTATTATCCAGTTCGCCTTCCACCACCCATTCTGATGGTCGCCATGCCATGTTAAACTCCTGTTGTGCAAGGTTGAGTTGATTCCCGGTTGAATTCATAAGTTTGCGAATCGCTGGATTCTGCCAAGTGCCACTGCAGTGGTTGTCATCATAGACGTTGATCATTACCTCATTGTTCGCAACCGTCCTGCCTGAACGACGAATGCGCGGATTGTCTCGTCTGCAGTCCTGCAACGCGGTAATATGTGCTCATAATGTTGTGGAGTGTGTATGCTGTCAATTGTTCACCGTACCTGCGAGTGTTCGATGAAGCGGGTTGTAACGCGAATTGCATTAGCACTGTTTGTTGGAATGATGACCCGCGTCGATGCGTTCGCGCAGACGTTCGATCACGGCACGATTGATTCTCTTGTAACGCCGTTTGTGCAGGAACATTGCGTCCGATGCCATAGTGCGATCACGTCCAAGGGCGATTTGCGGCTGGATGTGATCGAAAGGGACATGTCACGGCCTGCAACGTTTGAACGTTGGCAAAGAATTGAGGAACGAGTTCGGACTGGCGAGATGCCGCCAAAGGATGAACCTCAGCCGAAGCCCGGACAGGTGGCGGATTTTGTAGGGCAGGTAACGGCACAGTTGGATGCAGTTGCGACCGAGCGGCACAGCCATGGACGCGTGGTGTTGCGGCGGTTGAATCGAGTCGAATACGAGAACACAGTTCGCGATCTCTTTAATGTTGATGTATCCGTGAAGGAGATGCTGCCTGAAGCCGCCATCGCTCATGGCTTTGATAATGTCGGTGCCGCGTTGAATATTTCGCCAGTGTTGATTGAACGATATCTGGAAGCTGCCGACGCCGTGATTGATGCCGCGATTAAGCCGGTTCATAATCTGGAAAGCAAAACCGAACGCTTCGATCTATACGATTCATTGCCTGCGTGGTTTGTCGCTGGTGTCTGGAAACAGGAGGAAGGCGTGATCCTGTTTCGCAACAGCGGCGATTCGGCAACAGATCTTCGGCAGTTCAAGGCACCCGCTCCGGGACGATATTGTTTTCGCATTTCGGCATCGGCACACAATTCGGAAACGTCGCTGCCGATGGCCGTGTTGCTCGGCAATTTCGTCGTCAGTGGCAATCCGACGCGACATCTTGGCTACTTCGACGCGCCGCCGGGTGAGCCTGCAGTAATCGAATTCGAGGATCGCCAGTTGGCGAAGAACGACACGATCAAAGTCACGCCTGTGGATTTGCCGTTCGTCTATCTGAAGCACGAAACGATGCCCGAGTATCCGGGGCCGGGATTGCATATTCACTGGATGGAAGTCGAAGGGCCCTTCGCAGAAATATGGCCGACCGAAAGTTATCGTCGCGTGTTTGGCGAGGTCGATCCAAAGGCGGGCACGCTGGCGGACGCGGAAACGCTTCTGCGTGATCTTCTGCCGCGAGCGTTTCGACGTCCAATAACTGAGGGTGAAGAGAAGCCATTTGTCGAGCTGGTTGCGTCGTCGCTGGAGTCCGGGGAATCCTTCGAAGCGTCATTGCGAGCCGGTATCAAGGCGGTGTTGGCGTCGCCGAAGTTTCTTTATCTGCGTGAATCGACCGGTGGTCTCGATGATCATGCGCTGGCGTCAAGGCTGTCGTATTTTCTGTGGAGCACAATGCCGGACGAGACCTTGCTTGAGCTGGCTCGCAACGGCGAACTGCAGAAAACTGACGTGTTGCGATCACAGGTTCAGAGAATGCTGGAGCACCCGAAAGCACAAACGTTGACGGAAAACTTTACTGGTCAGTGGCTCAGTCTTCGCGACATCGACGCAACAACTCCGGACAAATCTCTGTATCCAGAATTCGACGAACTGTTGAAGTGGTCGGCGGTGCAGGAGACGCAGCGATTCTTTGATGAGCTGCTCAAGGGAAATCTCAGCGTACGCAACTTTATCGATTCCGAGTTCACGATGCTCAACGGTCGGCTGGCCACGCATTACGGTATTCCGGATGTGCATGGCGTGGAATTTCGCAAGGTGCCGCTGAAGCCAGAATATCATCGCGGTGGCGTGCTGACTCAGGCGAGTGTTTTGAAAGTCACAGCCAACGGCACATCGACATCGCCCGTCCTGCGCGGCGTGTGGGTGCTGGATCGAATCATGGGACAACCCGTTGCGCCGCCTCCGCCAAACGTGCCGGCTGTCGAGCCTGATATACGCGGAGCCACAACGATCCGCGAACAACTCGCCAAACACCGTGCGACGGAGAATTGTGCGGGATGTCACTCACATATCGATCCGCCACGCTTCGCGTTGGAGAACTTCGACGTCATCGGCGGCTGGCGTGATCGTTATCGAGTTGTCGCGGATCAAAAGGACTGGGTGAAGAATCGAGTCGGGCCGCTGGCAAAATATCTGGCAGCCTATCAATACGGCCTCGGACGTCCGATTGAAGCTGCCGATGCTCTTCCCGACGGTCGCCAGTTTGCTGACATCAACGAACTGAAGCAACTGTTGCTCACCGATCCCGAACAAATTGCCCGCTGTGTCACGGAAAAACTGATCACATACGCCACAGGCCAGCCGGTTGGCATGACGAATTCCGGGTGAAAGATATCAACCCCGATGCCTTTCAATGGAGGCACGGATTCGATGGTCGCCTTGCCGTCGGCGTCCGTCGTTGTGTGATATCGCCCAAGAATTCTCTTCATATCCGGTGCCACCTTCTGAAGCTCCTGCTGGGTCAATCCCAGCGATGCTGCCGTGCGGTGAAACGATCCAACGATCCCGCCTCGGCCAGGCGCATTTGCGTTGTTTGGCGACATCGAAATTTGTGCGTTGGCCACAGGCTTATCGTCGGCATCGACGACGAGAAAGTGGCAGGTCGCCGTTTGCTCCATCTCCACGATCAATGGATGCGGCGTCTCAGACGAGAACGACTGAGCAATCGTGATACTCCTGTGCATGGATTCGGCATGTTGCGGAGTCGTCACATAGTGAAACCGCTTGAGGACGCTTTCCGGATCAGCAGAAACTGACACCCAGCCATCGGTAATCGCTGTCAGCTGAATGTCCGCGCCGCGCGGAATCGATTCGAACTCGAACGTGCCGTTGGCTGCGATCTTTGCTGAGTCGTACCACATGATGCAGGTGTCGTAGGAATTCGGATTCTCCGGGGCCATCGAGACAACCACGCTCACTTCTCCGTTCTTCACGGGTGTCGTCACGTTGTCGCTCAATCGCCCCTTCACATGCGTTCCCGGCGACAGGGGAATTTTGTCCAGCTTGAATTCGTCGCCATCAAACTTACTCAGATCGATCAGGTTGCTGAAGAGTGTCGGCTTGCCCTCCCGAAGGCAGATGAGCAGCAGACACGGCGTCTCACGATCGATGGTCGGTGAGACCAGAGTTCCGTGGTTGTTGTTCGTCCATGCTTCACTTTCCGCACGCCCCGGCAGCATCGCGTGAAGTCCCTGTGTGATGCGGTCGCCCGATGCGGAATCAATGGCGGCCCGGAACACTACCGCCGTTATATTGCCAACAATCCGGTCAAGGCCCGGTTGAAGTCAGATGAATTCGTGTTGTACTCGAAGCCGCTTTCGTAGGACGATTTCGCTGAAATCGTTATTCTGCCGCTGGTGAGTATGAGGGTGATCGATTTCGGCGAAATCGATTTACGGTAAGGCGACTTCGCCGAAGTCGCTCGGCGGCAGCAACCTTGTCTCGTTCACTGTTTTATCTTTCGCGTCCGGCGGATCGTCGGGGGTCACGAGTGCGTATGGCGACTATTCCTGATGAATAGCCTCCAGCGGCTTTTGTCGGCCGGCACGGATGGCGGGCAGGGCGGCGGAGATGAGAGAAAGCACAACTCCTGATGCGATGTAGCACAACAAAAGCAGTGGATGCAGGGCAAAAGACAGACGATATTCAGCCACGCCGCCAAACGACACTGTGATTAAGTATGCCATCAACACACCGACTATTGTTCCGGGCAAAAGAGCCAGCAAGCTCAGGACCAGAGCCTGAAACAGAAACATGCGGAAGACCTGAAGTCGTGACATTCCGACCACGCGCAACATGCCAAGATGTCTGGTTTGCTCAATGACACTCATTGTCAGTGTGTTGATGATCGCGAATCCCGCGATAACCAGAGCCAGAATCAAAATCAGCCACAGGCGAGTCATCAGTCCATTAATCATGCCGCGAACCAGATCTCTCAGATCCTCCAGAGACTGGAAGATTAAACCCCGATCTCGCGACAGAATCTGCAGCTGCGGTCCAACCTCTGCAGTCGCGTCTGGTCTGCAGCGGATGCCGAATACCTGAGCCGGCTCAATCGGGTACAGCATGCCTGCGGCTTCTCGATCCATAATGACCATCAGGCCACCAGCGGTGTATTCTTTGACGATGCCGGCAACGCGAACGGAATGGCTGATCCCTGCGACTTCCATCCGCATGGTGTCGTGCAGTTTGATGTTCATGCGGCTGGCAATCATCGTTCCGATGACCGCCTCGCCCGACAGCATTCCTTGCTCGACCTCAGCAGGATTTCCTTCCACAATATCGATAGGGATTACGTTGTGGCTGGACAGTTCGCGCACCATCAGCGTTGCAATCGTTCCATTCACTGAAGCCACTGAAAACGAAACGCGGTCGATCGCTTCGATGCCGGGAATTGCATTAAGCTGCTGCTCCAGGTCATCCGGAAGTGAATCTGCCTCCGACATATCGACGCGAGGACGACTGGCACGCAGCAGAAAGTCTGACGTCAGAGTTCGAT
Source organism: Planctomycetota bacterium (assembly GCA_031429275.1). Lineage (GTDB taxonomy): Bacteria > Planctomycetota > Planctomycetia > Planctomycetales > Planctomycetaceae > SXXK01. Next base: position 4,491 of record JANOZG010000682.1, on the reverse strand, counting down.
CAAGCCATGACTGTACGTCGCCGGTAATCATTAAGGAGGTGTTGCCAATGCTGACACTTGTCGCCGAGACAACGAACAGTACTGCGATGGTGAGCGACGTGCGTCCAAAATTATCCAGCAACTGTTGTTGCCCCAGTCGGGCTTCGATTGGATACAGTTGTCTGATGATGCCAAACAGACATTCCGACACTGGGCGGATGATCGAAGGCAGACAAGAAATGCCGGCGATCAGCGTCAATGCGAGTCCGGCGATCGTGGTCCATTCCGCGAATTGCAGATACGAAACCACAAACATTATCGCCGCTAAGCACAAGATGCAGAATCCTGCAACGAGTGAGGCTCGCACCGGAAACCCGCGTCGCGGGGCAACGGCGGATTTCAAAACAGCAAGTGGGGGAGCTTCGCACGCCGATCGAGCAGGAAACCAAACCGACACCGTCGTGACGAGTGGTCCAAAGATAATACCGGCCAGCACCGCGTGTGGTCGGATGGAAGGAGTGCCTGTGCTGGTGAAGCCAAAAATGTCCTCCATTCCTTTTGCCATGAAGCGGCTGCCGATGATTCCTGCAAAAATCCCGACGATTGTTCCGATACTGCCCAGCAGCAGTGCTTCTCGATACATCGACGAACGTATCTGATCGACAGTGGCACCGACGATACGAAGGAGTGCTAATTGCCGCTGACGTTCAGCGACAGAAATCTGAAATGTATTGACCACAATAAAGATGGCCGCCACGACTGACAGGGCTGCTGCTGCGTTGAGGCCGACTGTAATGATGGCTTCCGTCGGACGGCTTAAATCGGCAGCGGAGGTTGAGTGAGTCAGCGTCAGATGGCCCGGAAGCTGCGAACGGATGTTGGCGGAGACATTTTGTTCGTTCGCTTCCGGTGTCAGTACAATCTGGATTGCTGTAATCTTTCGGGGTGCTTTTCCCAGGTTTGCGGCGTCGCGCAAGGTAAGGAAAACGGAGGCCGTTTCTTCAACAGCTCCAATACCAAGAGGCTTTAGGATACCGACCACTTTCTTCTTCAGAAGCCATGGCAATCCGCGTGCTCCCAGGCGGATTTCATCGCCGACAGTGATACTCAGGCTGTTGGCGACATTGGCTTCTACGCAGGCTTCGTTGGCTTCGCGGCAGACTCGCCCAGCCGTCATTTCGAATTCGCGAACCGTGCGATATTGCTCCATATCGACACCGATTGAGATTCCACGTGCTTCGCCACCATCCGCGACTAATTTGGAAAACACGCAGAAGACGGGAATTGCAGCGGCAACACCCGGCTGGTCCTTAATCTTGGGGAGTTCTTCGAGTGCAAATGCCGTTGCATCTGATGCGACAATTTCCATGGCGACCGGAGATGCCAGAGTCTGATGCAGCGAATTCAATTCACCACGCGTTGCTGCCGTCGATTGCAGGACGGCGACAACAGCCGCGACGCCGCCAGCAATACTTAATATCGTGAGCAGGGTCCGACTTGGTCGCAGACGCATATTGTTCCAGAAAAATCTCCACGGAATCATCCGTCGATCTCCAGTTTCAACGCGGCCATCCATTCCGCATCCGTACTGGGGTGACCGTCAAAGCGAACCTGGCCATCCAGTAAAACGATGAGTCGATCAGCCTTCGCTGCGACTCGAATGTCATGCGTCACGATTACTACGGTTTGCTGGTCTTCATGGGCCACGGCACGCAGTAGACGTGTGATGTCTCGGCCGCGAGTCGAATCCAGATTGCCTGTCGGCTCGTCGGCCAGTAACACTGAAGGATTGATGACCAGCGCCCGTGCGATAGCGACACGTTGCTGTTCGCCGCCCGAAAGTTGTGATGGCAGATGCAGCAAACGATGATCCATATCGACCCGTTTCAGTGACTCCGTTGCACGAGGAACCGCGTCACGTTGTGAAACGCCGTCCAGAATCAACGGAAGCGTCACGTTGTCCATCACATTCAAAGTGGGGACAAGATTGAACGACTGAAAAATGAAGCCTATACGTCGACGGCGCAACAGTGTCAGTGCATAGTCATTCAACCCGGACAGTTTCTGATCATCGATCCAGATGTCGCCAGACGTCGGCGATTCAATTCCGCCGAGAATGTGCAACAGCGTACTCTTGCCCGATCCGCTTGGTCCCATGATGGCCACCATCTGGCCGCGTTGAACGTTAAGGGTTACGTCAGAAAAGGCTCGCACTTCAACGCCGTCAAGAACGAACGTCTTTGAGATGTTCTCGGCACGGATGACTGCTGTTTGCTGGTCGTTTGATTGCTGGACTACTGGTGAATGCAATTCTCAAGCCTCGCTTAAGTTCGCGGGTGGCACAGATCGTTAACAAGAGGGCAGTGTGGCGCACTCTGCGGACCAACGCAATTATCAGCGTCGAATGAGTTATCGGAAGTCGTCAGTTTCCCGCAGAATCCCTATGAATTCGAAAAGCCTTCAGCACAGAGGTGCCTGCCTGTTGCAAATCCGACACTCACGCTGTCCAAATGGATATTTCGCCTGGCAATGAACTATACTGCTCACCAACCCGTTGCGCTGCTGTCGACCGAACATTGGTGAATCTGCACTTCCGTTCGAGATCTGTCGCTGTATGCTGTAACAATTGCGTTGAAAGTGGCGTGCATGCAGGATTTCTTCAACACGGTCCGACAGATTGTTACCGAGCACGGAGTCAAGGTCCTGACTGCCGCCGCATTCACAGCTGCGGGTCTTCTGATCGGTCGCTGGCGTGCGGCTCAAAGCTGGAGGAAGCGAGAATTCTTCGATCGGTTGAACGTGTCACTCAATTCCCTGCACGGGGGCAAGTTGTTGATTCGCACGGTTTTGGAGAAAACGTGTGAGGAGATTCTGCTGAACAAAGTTGCCGTGGAGCGACTCATCAAGCTGGCTCAGCAGACAACCAAAGATAATCCAATCATACCGATTCCGAAAGAAGATCGCTGGTTCTATCTCAACGCTGTGCTGAACGAATTGTCCGAGACGTTTGCAGTAGGCTTGTTTAAACGCGAAGCCGGCAAACCCCACGATGCAGTCCGATACCTGATCTGTCTGACAAATGAATGTGATGGCGAAGTGCGGACTCGCAAAGTTCGCGCGATGGTGATGCGGAAAGACACGTTGCTGAATCTGCCCAGTGACTCGCCGACACTGGAAAGTCCGAATCACACGATTCGGTGGAAGACGTTGCAGCAAATGCAGAAGGCATATACTGTGGATTCGACGAATTTTATTGAAGCAGAGATCGTCGTTTAATGCCTGCGCAGGAACCATGATCATGCAGGACGGACTACCTGGGCAGTCTTATTGCCTTTTTGACCGTGTCTGATCCTGCTATTTCCTGTTGATTCCTTCCCACGCCCGGTAGTATCGATGTCCGAATTCGCGAGCCGATGCCGAATCAAAATGAACTTCGTCACCTTTGTGCATCAGGCCATCGGAGTTTGCAAACCCCGTCGCCGGCAAAACGGACGGCAGATTTCTATGAACTCCATCCACCTGTTTTTTTGCGTCATCCCACGGTCGTTCTGAGAACTGTCCCATTTGCCCGGCGACGAAAGGAATCACTGCGGTGCCGTCATTTGCGGGGGACAATTCGGTTCTGAGCCGCTGAATCAGTGCGTGCAGTTTCTGATCATACACCGCCGCGCGATCGGGTTTTGAATCCGATTCACCCTGGTGCCACAAGATACCTTTCAGTGTTCCAGTTTTGAGTGCTGCATGCGCTCTCAGCATGGCATTATCGTAAGGATGAGTCTTTGTTGCGTCATCGAAACCGCCCGGTTCCCAGGATTCAATCGCGGAACCACCGACCGCACAGGGAATCAGCCCGACAGTGACGTCCGGGTATGCCGCCGCATAGTCCAGGCCAAACGTACGGCCCAGTCCCACGCCGACGATGGATGGTTTATCGAAATGCAGCGGATCGACGGCCGAAACCCAATCGCCTTTTTTGTTCAGCATCAGCACACGCGGATTCACAACTTTGTCCACATCTTCCACGACACCGCGTCCCGCCATGTTCGACTGACCAATGAGCAGAAACAGATGAAATTTGTCCGGAGATTCCGGCACAGTTGCGGGCTCATCAGCCCAGGCCGACGCAGGGACCAGGAAACTCAGCAGCAACAGGATTCTGACGGGCAACATGAGATCTGTCTTTCTGATTTGGGCGGCGATGATTGCGCGATGATCAGCGAAGAGCAACGAATTTGCGACTTCATTCGCCGCCGCGTCGAGTCAAATGTATCCTACTGCCACACCAAATCATTTCCAATTGGCCTGTCGTATTCACACACGAATGCCAACTCAAATACACCTGCTTCAGGGTCTGCTATGTCAAATGTCGATCGTGCCTCCGGGCCAACTCAGCAACACGCATATCGGAACGGACCAGTGATCACGGCCATTGAAACCGTCATCCCGTCGCACGTCATGTCCGGTCTGTTGGCTCTGCGACTGCACACGGATGCCGGAACCGTTGATGGCGAA
>JANOZG010000681.1:0-12975 GCA_031429275.1 Planctomycetota bacterium | reverse complement strand
TTTCAATTCGATGCTTTCTGCCATTTGCCTTGCATGGAACGAGTGCCCCATTCCAGCAGTCGTGACACAACCTGCTTTTGCAGATAGTCAAGTATATTGTCGATCTGCCCTGCACTGGCAGGCTTGGTGACATAGTCCGTTGCGCCGGCCGTGATCGCCGCAATTTTTTCAGCTTCGCTCTCGGATGACTCTGTTCCAAACATGATCACTGGAATCAACTTGTCCAGTTCGCGAATGGCATGGAGTGCCTCGAGGCCGTTGACTTTCGGCATATCGACATCCAGCAAAATCACATCCGGCTTCTGTGATTTAAAGAATGCAATCGCCTCTGCTCCATCTTTTGCAGAATCGATGCTTCCAAAGTCAGCGTGTGAATTCAGCGACTGCGCGATCATTCTCCTCATGATCGACGAATCGTCGGCGATTAAGACGCGAATTAGTGAAATCAAAGTTTTGTACCTCGACTGCGATCAGCAGTATTGTGTTTCAGAAGAAAACTCACGGTGGATTTGTATCGATGTTCCAGGTTTACGATGCATGTCAAGGTGTGTGTTGGTGTGCCTTGTGAATCACTTCAAAAACCGATCGTTTGTTCGGCGTCTCTTTGTGCCATATCTGCAAATTCGGGCTTCAAGTCTGCCTGTCGACCCGTGAGGTTGCCGACGCCTGTTTCTTCCTTAACGAATAACGCCATGTTTGTGGGGGAGAATTTCTTCATCACGACTGTTCGATTGCTGACTGTGTTTTGTTTTGATGATGTAGTTGCCTAACCCTGTCAGTGCGACCGGAAAAACGCCAGGATAACGAAATGGCAAAGATTCGTTTCTTGTCGTTTGACCCGAGTTTGTCGTATCTCAAACCCAGCTTGATCGCCATCTGAGCAGTTCCTGACTCTGCTTTGCGGAATAACAGATTCTTAATCTCTGCTGTCTTCGAACAAAAGGGCTGGAACTTGCTGCCAATTTATAAATCGTCTGACAACAAGGGGACTCTCCCTGGGAAGAACCCGCCGTGATATTCGATAGGGTGGGGTCTGAATGGGAAAACTGTGCGGAAAAATGCACGCAGTATTTCAGGCGAAAGCTGTTTGGGGGTACCCTTGGTTTTCAGCGGGATCACCCGGAAAATGCTGGTGAGAATTGCGTCGTTTCAGCACTTGTTGGGCACGCACGTTAGCGAAGGGGCGTGCAGGCTAAAGTTCTTTGCCGCATGGACGGAGATTTTGGCTGCGGGGCGGAGTACTTGTTAAGAACCCAAAGGTGAGGCTGCCTGATTTGAATGATTTAATTCGCATTCGTCGAGGAGTGCAGGTTTTTACGAATTGTCCCTTACATAGCAGCATTCGTGGTCAATGGTATTTGCTCTGGGTTGAATCCAATCCCAGACTGACAAAGGCTTTGACGACCTCGGCAAGAGAGTTTGATTGCATTTTCTGCATTACATGCGCTCGGTGATGCTCAACTGTTTTCGGAGATAGATCCAGACGGGCGGCGATTTGCTTTGTGCTCAAACCTTCTGCCAGGAGTGACAAGACCTGTTGTTCTCGTGTTGAAAGCTTCGCATATTTTAATCGCGTCTCTGCCAGGTGTTGGTTGGCCACACGTTTTCTGGCGTCGCTGGCAACTGTTTCTGTCACCACGGCAAGGAGTCTCGCTGGATCAATGGGCTTTTCAATAAAATCAACAGCCCCACTCTTCAGGCATTCGACTGCCGACTGAATGCTTCCTTGGCCGGAGACCACAATTGTCGGTAGTGGAGTTGGCTGTTGACTGATCCAGGCGACTAAATCGGCGCCCGAAATGTCTTTCAGTCCCAGATCGACCAGTACACAGCCTGGGTCCGTGAGACAATCTTTGGACATGAATTGTTCTGCTGATTCATAAGCTCTTGGGGAGAATCCGATGGATTCCACCAATGTCATCAGGAGCTTTCGGATTGCCGGCTCGTCGTCGACAATACGAACCCACGTTAAGTTGTCTTGCATGCTAGTGCTGCCGTATTCGATTAATTAGAAACTGGGCCGAACTTATTTCTTATACGCTGCGACATACGTAAACGACGGTCTCTCTTTCTGAAGATCCAAAGCCTTTCGCACCATCTGCCTAAGGTAGACGGGCTCACATGGCTTATGCAGTATATACAAGTCTATCAAGCAGTTCCAACTTTCACATTCACCGAGCTGGCAAAACATAGAGAGTCCGGGAAGTTCGGGCTTCAATTCGAGGATTTGTTTAGCCGGATCGGCTTCATCATTGCTTGGCATAATGACATGTGTGGCCAGCATGCGAATTGAGTCTGGACTCTTGTTAAAACGGGCAATCGCTTCTTGTTCGTTTTCAGCTACGATCACGTCGTATCACGAATTCCGCGAGAATGTCTCGCGACACGCTACGAACGGAATGCTCATCCTGAACAAGCGGGATGGTCTCATTTTCGCCGCGAGGGATGTTCGACGAATGAATTCTTTCGGGCAAAGCATCGGACTCGGAGACCTGCGGCAGATCAACTTCAAAAGCTGTTACGAGATTCACTTCGCTTGATACGTGAATTCGAGAGTATCTCGGGCGAGTCTCCGGAGTATTGAAGATTCATAACGTTCGTCCCGGCCTTCGTTTTGATTCATCGTTCCAATTTCAATTATTGCCTCGATTCTCAGGGCTTTTCACTTACCACAAAAGTGAAAGTGTGACTTCCGACATGACCGATGAACAGGTATTTTTCGTGGATTCAGGGACGTGAGCAACAATACAGAATACTTCGGAAGTTCATCGAATGAGTGATTCAACGACGTCGGGACACCGCGATTTTGTTCGTCAGATTATCGAAGATGATCGCACCTCAGGCAAATGGGGCGGCCGCGTCCATACTCGTTTTCCCCCAGAGCCAAACGGCTACCTGCATATCGGCCATGCAAAATCGATTTGCCTCAACTTCGGCATCGCCAAAGAATTCGATGGCAAATGCAATCTGAGGTTTGACGATACCAACCCGGAAAAGGAAGACACGGAATACGTCGATTCGATCATGGAAGACGTTCGCTGGCTGGGCTTCGACTGGGAAGATCGGCTGTTCTACGCGTCCGACTATTTCGAACAAATCTATCAGTGGGCCGAGCAACTCATCCGCGGTGACAAAGCGTATGTCTGCAGTCTGCCGCTGGAAGAAATCCGCGCCGGGCGAGGCACAGCATCGGAACCTGGCACCGACAGTCCGTATCGCAGTCGGTCGGTCGAAGAAAACCTCGACCTGTTCCGTCGCATGCGGGCCGGTGAGTTTCCGGACGGAGCCCATGTGCTGCGGGCAAAGATCGGCATGGCGGAAAAGCATATGCTCATGCGCGACCCGATCATGTACCGCATCCGTCACACGGAACATCATCGCACGGGAACTCAGTGGTGTATTTATCCGACTTACGATTACACTCACGGGCAGTCGGATTCGATCGAGAAGATTACGCACTCGATCTGTACGCTGGAATTCGAAAATCATCGACCGCTTTATGACTGGTACTGCACAGCGCTCGGCATTCATCATCCGCAGCAGATTGAATTCAATCGACTCAATCTGACCTACACGATGATGAGCAAACGCCGGCTGCTGGAACTCGTTCAGGGGAACTTCGTCACAGGGTGGGATGATCCCCGCATGCCAACGATCTGCGGCCTGCGTCGGCGCGGTTACACGCCGGAAGCCATTCGAGCCTTTTGTGTGTATGTGGGAGTCACCAAGAACAACGCAATGACGGACATGGTCGTGCTCGAAAACCATATCCGCGAAGATCTGAACAAACGGGCTGAACGGCGCATGGCCGTGCTGAATCCCATCAAGGTCGTCATCACGAATTATCCGGAGGATCAGACAGAAGAACTTGACGCGATCAACAACCCGGAAGACGCAGCGGCGGGCAGTCGCAAAGTGCCCTTCAGTCGGGAAGTGTACATCGAACGCGAAGACTTCATGGAAGAACCGCCGAAGAAGTTTTTCCGCTTGTCGCCGGGCAAAGAAGTTCGTCTGCGCTGGGCCTATTTTGTCACCTGCACGGATGTCGTGAAGGATGCTTCCGGCAACATTACGGAGATTCGCTGCACCTACGATCCGGCAACCAAAGGCGGCGACGCACCGGACGGACGCAAAGTGAAGGCCACGCTGCACTGGGTGTCGGCAAAACACGCGGTGCAGGCCGAAGTGCGGATGTACGACCACATGTTCGTCAAAGAAGATCCGGATGACGTCGCCGATCCCTCGCTCGACTGGAAATCCAATTTTAATCCCAATTCGCTGGTTATTCTGAACAACGCGATGCTGGAGCCGTCTCTGGCAAAAGGCAGGCCGGGCGATCGATTTCAGTTCGAGCGGATGGGCTATTTCTGCGTCGATGCCGAGACGACTCCGGGCGGATTGGTGTTTAATCGCACGGTGACTTTGAAGGATCAATGGACGAAGGAACAGACGAAGGGTTGAATTGATTGACTATTACTTCGCGCGGGCGCAATTGACGCGTAGCTGGATTCGTCAGAATTCTGAGATTAGCACGATTCATGCCGGAATTCTCGCGAATCCCGCGACAACAAAACATATCAATCGTGCGTTAGCGGATAAACAGGCCATCTCCGTTGTCTTGTGATTTTTTCGGCGTCCAGAGAAGTTTGCAATGGTCAGGGTGCTCGTTCTAATTCCCACTGAGTTCGAACTGGAGAGATTACAGCCACTTCTTGCTGGCCCCGCCAAGCGCGCTGGCGGCGTTCTACGGACATGCGGTTTCGGGCCCATTGTCGCAGGAATTCGAACAGCGCAGCTCCTAACGCTCGACAAGCCGCGAGCAGTCGTACTCGTCGGTATCGCCGGAGCATTCGGGCCACACTTGCCGATCGGAACAGCCACGACTTTTTCGAGAATTGCCTGTTACGGAATCGGGGCTGGCAGCGGTGTTGACTTTGAAAGCGCGAGCGAACTGGGCTGGCCGCAATGGACCGATCCTGAGTTAGGCCAGTCGTTTGGTGATGTGATCGAACGTGGGATCGAGCCAGATCCTGGGGACCCGGCGGGCGAGATGCTGCTCACCGTTTGTGCGGCGTCAGGCTGCACCGAGGACGTCGCGCACCGGCTCAGGAAATTCCCGCAGGCGGTTGCGGAGGATATGGAGGCATTCTCAGTCGCGCTGGCGTGCCGCATGGCCAGAATCCCGCTGACCGTGATTCGAGGAATTTCCAATATGGCAGGCGATCGTGACAAAAGCAACTGGAACGTCACCGGAGCGCTCGAAGCCGCAGCGGAACTGGCGGCGTTAAGGATCTCGACATGACCAGAATTCATCTGGGCATTTCCACATGCCCGAATGACACGTTCGCCTTCCATGGTCTGATGACTCACAGCGTGGATTGGCGAGGCCTGATGTTTGAAGTTGAGCTGATCGATATTCAGCAGCTCAATGATCGCCTGTTCGCCGGTGATTTCGATGTGGCTAAGACCAGTTTTCATGCGGCCCTGTTGCTGGCGGAGAAAACCTTAGTGCTGGCGTCCGGTTCGGCTCTGGGTTTCGGCGTCGGACCGTTGCTGTTGTCGGCTCGTGCCGGTGAGCGTCCTGAAAATGCCGAACAGTTTACGTTATGCCCCGGTCAGCACACGACGGCCGCTTTGTTGTTTCAGTTGTTCTACGCAAACACAACGCAGGTTCGGCATGTTGTGTTTTCGGACATCATGCCGGATCTGAAACAGAAGAAAGCTGATTTTGGAGTCTGCATCCACGAAGGTCGGTTCACCTGGCAGAACGAAGGGCTGGGACTGGTCGAAGACCTCGGCACGCGGTGGGAGCAGGAAACATCGTGCCCGTTGCCGCTCGGCGGCATCGTGGCCCGGCGCAGCCTCGACCCAAACACCATCGCAACCGTGCAGGCTGTAATTCACGACTCGCTGCAACTCGCCCTGTCCGACCGCAGTCTGCCGCTGCCCACCATGCGAAAGTACGCTCAGGAATTCGATGACACCGTACTTATGCAACACGTCGATCTGTACGTCAACGAATGGACCGTGGAACTTGGCGATGTCGGAAGGAACGCTCTGCAACAATTGTCCCGACGCGCTCAAGCGATCGGGCTGATCCCGGCTGAGAGCGTCGAATTGCAAGTGTTCGGCAGTTGACGAGACCGATCGTCTTTAAGACCCTGTAGAGATCACGGCAGGTTCTTCTGTTGCCATGCCCGCAACTTTCGCGTGATGCTGTTGAGGCCCGTGCGATTGTTCGGTGCTGCTGGATCGTATTCTGTTAATGGATCGCGCAGGATGGTCTGCAGAAAGTACTTGGCACACTGGCGGCCGAAGACGGGCCCCGTATTTCGTAATGCCGTCTGCAGTTCTGTGAGATGCTGCTGAGTCGGACGCTGACCAGTGCTGGCAGCGAGCAACCATGCGTTCAGTGTCGCGTGCTCATCGATCTCAAAGCCAATCGGCTGAAGCAGCGAATCTGTTAACTGCGGATCGCGACCTCGGTCGTGCTTCAGTTTCAGCAGCATCCAGTACACGAGAGAATGGCGGACCGGTTCGACTGGCGAAAACGCGGCGGCTCGAATGGCTTCCGCCGGGACCGGAAGTTCCAGAGTTCCGGAACATTGCAGCAACACCTGAGTCGCATGGAAGGCGACCATCGGGTTATCGTCAGCGTGCAGATTAGCCACCGCCACAACGGCAGAGTCCGACTTGTTCACAGACACGGCAAGACTGCGTGGCACTTCGTTGGTCGTGACCCGTTTTCGAGTCCAATCTGCATCGTCCGGGATGTCGCTAAATCCCGTCAGTCCACGCGAAGAATCTGCCCGTGCCCAGACGCGGCGCGTCAGCCCATGGTCATTGATAGTCGCCTCACCGCGAAATACGGCGAACACAGGAAATTCGCCAGTCCAGTCAATCCCGATGCTCGTGTTTTCTTCCGTGGCTTCCAGCGAATATGTGACGTCCGCAATTCGGACAGTGAAGTTTTTTCCGGTAAGGAGTTGGTTGAAAACGACACGTCCATAGTTCAGGAACACACGGCCTCCAGATTCCGCACGTGGCGGCACGTTTGAGTCGGTCGCATCACCAGGACCGGCCATCACGCGATCCGGCGCGTGGATCTCGACGCTGGACTCACCGTCGAGAATCATTTGTCCCGCTCCTGCAAGGCTGAGTTCCGCGCGGCTGTTTTGCAGAGTCATCACAGTTGCCATGTCAGACGTTGTGCGAATCGCTTCTGCGGCTGAACTTCTGACGCCGCTCCATACTCCGGTGGATGACGACCGAACAACGACAATTCCACCGTCGTCGCTCCATGATTCGACCAGGGCGGCAAACGCTGACGGACCTCGCTGCGGGCTCTCGGGATCGGGTTCCATGATTGGCTTCGGAGGGTCAACTGGCGTGATCTCCGGATTCGCATCCGGCACGTCCGCCATATTCTCTCTGGCCTTGTCGGGATCAGGCGGAACCAGCGGGTCATTGGGGGCGACGAGATCAGGGCGGTTCGGTGCGAGGTTGTTTGATCCGGGATTGACCGCATCCTTAACGATCGATTCTCGATTTGGATTGACAGCGCGCAAATTGTCTTTCGGCGGATCTGACACAATGTCTTCCGGATTCGACAGTCGTTCCCGCAGCATCACTCCCATGATCGCTACGATTGCCAGCACGGCTGCAGTCGCCACCGCCATCGCAGCGCGGCCGGAGACTTTTCGACGCTGTCTCAAAGGCGGACCCACGGCGCGTGGCACAAGATGTGATTCCGGCAGCGTGAATTCGTTTCTGTCCGCCGCAACATCCGTCGCATTTGCCGCTGCCAGCGCGATCTGCAGCATCCGATTCTCCGTGATGGCCGTGGCGGCGTCTGCAGATACCACTCCTGTCGAGCTCCAGTTGGCGACGACTTCCCGCAGCAGGGATTCTTGCAGCCAGCACTGCTCTTCGAATCGAGCTTCTTCACTCGCAGACAACGTGCCATCAACAAACGCCGCGACATCATCGATTGAAATATCGTCGAAATGCCCAAACACCTCCGCAGAGGTGCCTGCGTTCTGAGTCACAGCCAGCAGCGTTGCAAAACGCCGCGCGGAGGTCCGGTCGGCAGCCAGTTGCTCGCGCACCGCCATCCCTTGCTGCTGCGTCAATTCTCCGCGCAGCAGACGAAGCAGTGCTCGTAGTCCTGGTTGAGATGCTGTTGACATGGTTTAGAACATCAAAGGATTTGAGGGGCGAGACGAACGGCGGGGTGAATTCATAAATCCGGCCCCGATTCCAGAATCTTCTGCAGCCGCTTGCGAGCCCGATCCAGTATAGGCCCAACGGCGTTGACGCTGATCTGAAAGGCGGACGCGATCTGTTCGTAGGATTGCTGCTTCTCGTAGAACAATGTCAGAAGTTTACGGTCGTCCGGTGACAATTGTCCCATTCCGTTTCGAATTCGATCCTGCGAACTTCCCAGAGACGCGGCGGCCGATCCGTCAGATTGAGGAATCATATCAAGCTCCCCGGTGTCTGGCTGCGGAGGTCGCTGCCGGGCTTGAGTCAGAGCCCGCAGGGCCGTGCGTCGCACGATGACAGACAACCATGTTGACAGCCGACTGCGTCCGGAGAACTGGCGGAGTGATTCCATTTCCCTCGACACCAGCATCGTAAAGACGTCTGCACAGATTTCTTCGACGCTGTCAGCGGACGGAATCCCGCAGTTCAGTTCTGACGCCGCGGCGTGGATGCGGCTGATCAGCAGGCCTCGATACTGCGACACAAACTCACGCCACGCGGATTCATCGCGCGCAAGCAGACGCCGCACCAGCAGACTGTCGCGTTCAGCGTCAGTCCGTTGGTGCGGCGAATGTACTGTTTCGGAGTGCTCAGTTAAGTCTTTGCGGAGCAGCCGAAGTCTGGTGTGCTCACCAGTTTCCATTCAAAAGCTTTCGGAACCGGAAACTTCTGGAAGTCGTGGCGTGCCTGCGCTGGTCACACCCGACAGAATTGTACACCGCTCAGCCGTTCAACGCTTCCCGAATTACGTTTTCCACGCGTTGCTGGATCGTCTCGAGTTGCTCGATCGCTGCGCCGCAATTGTAACGGACTCGACCAGCCAGTTCTTCGGCCCCGAACTGCAGGAGATAATCAATGCACCGTATGCAGATCTCTCGGACTTCGCCGATACAAATCCGAGTCCGCCGCCGGGAACTGGAAACGCACTCACGAGCCACCTGAATCGCGGCCTCGTGCTGACCGTCGGCCTTCAGACGTCGAATCTCATGCACGCATTGCTGCGTCTCTTCTGCCGCCGCGTTTTCGCAGCGATTCACCAGATGTTCAACGTGCGCGATACAGCGTGCGGCCGCATCGACCGGGTTTTCGTGAGCCTGCACGGTCGTCGGTATCAAACAGAGCGAAGCAACCGTCAGGCAAGTGAAGAATGCAGTACGAATCATGGTAATCCTCATTCCTTAAGAACGTGAAAGATCCACCATGTGAACTCCACAACGCTGCGGACTCCCGGTGGGCTCTGCCTGATCTGTGGCACCGTTGCGGGAATCCGTGCAGGGGATTTTCAAGATTCTTCGGACCGACGGGCAACTTGATCCGGGACGTAGCGGCAATCAGCCACCACGCACACAGATTGCACACTCAGAAGGGCTGTGGATGGTTTCCGAGTCAGATCCACGAGTCTATGTTGCCGCTGAACGAACACTGCTGGCGTGGTTGCGGACAGGAATCGCCGTCATTGGTCTCGGGTTCCCTGTCGCTCGCTTGGGCGTCTTCCTGATGTTTGTTCGCGGTCAGATGGTTGAGAGCAATCAGGTCATGTCGTTTCTCATCGGCATTTCTTTTGTGCTTCTCGGAGCATTCACGAGCGCTGTATCGACATGGCAGCATCTGAAATTCAGCAGGGCACTGCCTCTGAGGGAACGCCCCGTGCATTATTCAATGACCCTCAGCCTGGACATCGCGGCTTTGGTTTCGTTGTCCGGTATTGTGCTGGCAGTCTGCCTCTCTTTGGAGGATCAGCGAAAATGACAGATCAGCGCTTTCGAAATCGGATCGACAGGCCGGTGCCAAGGAAGTAGTCGTCGGCGGCATCATTGAGCCCAAGGCCGGCGCGGATATCCCATTGAATATCGTCGTTCACCCGAAATGTGAATCCACCGTTGCCATAGTGTTCCACTTGAGCCGTCTCTGCATTGTCCGGCATCAACACAAACCATTCGGTATACATGCCTACTCGATCGTGCAGTGAATAGCCCACCGTCCATGATTGAGCCCATTCCGTGTAGCCCGCGCCGGTGGCGGAATCCACGGCACGATTGACTTGTGTACTCCCAGCCGTCGTCAGGCAGTCCGTGACATCCCAGCCGTAGAGCCAGTTGACACCGGGCAATACCCGATCGTTTGTAAATGCACTTCCGCCTGTCGGAACGGTCATTTGCGGCACGAGCGCCATTTCGGGCAAGATTCCGTCCTGAAGTGCCAGCCCAAGTTTTGTCCCAAGATACAGATCTTCGGCTCCACTATTTGAAACCGAGCCAACGTCTTCCTGCAGCAGATTTGCAGCGAGTCGCAGTTCCAGCCAGTTAATGGGAGTTCCAATACGAAAGAGTGCCTCCGGATTGGAATGAGTTCCAGTTGAGACGCTTTCATTGTCGTGTGTAAATGTGTAGCCCATTTCCACCTGTGCGACATTAGCCCCCACTGTCGAACTGGCTTCAGTGAAGTCAGGGCGATCCGTGGTGATCGGCCCGAGTGGTTCGGACGATGTGCTTTTCGGTGCGGAATACCAGCTCAGCAGTGTCGGAGAACTCCAAATCGAGGAACGTTCTGAGAACAATGAATTGTTCAGGTTGCCTCTTTCATGCTGATATGGAACGCTTTGGCCACGTGCGTCCGTCGTAAATACTCCGGAGACAATGGCGGAAGTGAAGCACCACAGAAATCGCGAACGTAGAAGGGTGTATGCAAGCAAGGGGAGTTTCATATCGGTTGAGCACTTGAATGTGAAAGTAACTGTGCCATTCTATAAACGGCGTTTCAAAGCACTCAGCCGCAGCGTCGATTGTAACCTGCGCTACGGATTGTCCTCTGGCTTGCAACGCCCAGGGATAAAACGGCAGATGCTGCCGATCACTGCATGCCGATCACTGCATGCGGTCACGGAGTATCGTGTCTGAGAACTTCGATGACTGGGATCGCAACACTGACAGCGGCGGCGATCTCGCAGATTTTCTGCCACGTCCGGTCATCAATGTCGATTCCTGACCGGCTGCGTTGCTCCCTGGCCGCAGCTTCTGGCTCGCCCGGAAGCTGTATTCGGTCAAAGCCGTCCTGAAGTCGACTGGACTTCACCCATTCGGCGAGATTTCCGAGTTCGCTGCTGACAAATTCTTTGCCTGCAAACGCTGCTGGATCGAGCAGAAACACCATGAAGCCGTTGGCAACGCGTTCCACACCGTCCTTGCTGCTTCCCGCACCGGTCATTGCTCCCGCAAAAACTTCGCACATCATCGAGAGAGCGAACCCTTTGTGACCAGCCATCGGAAGAAGTGCTCCAGGCGGATTGCTGTAATACTCTTCGGGACTTGTCGATGCTTCACCGCTGCTGTTGACGAACAGTCCTGTCGGCAACGAATCACCACGGCTGCGAGCCACCTTGATCTTTCCCTCAGCGATCGTGGATGTGGAAATATCCACCATGATCGGAGGTCCATTCGGAAGCGGAGCTGCCCCAGCGAGCGGATTTGCTGACAGCCGGCGTTCACATCCTCCAAACGGAGCCACAAGGACTCCGCTGCCGTGGGTATTCGTCAATGCAAAGCACACAAGCCCTGCGCTGGCAGCCTGTTCCATGAACTCGCCGATGCGTCCCAAATGGCCTGACCGTCGCAGCGAGAGAATGCACGCTCCGTCGGTCTTCGCTTTTGCGATGCCCAATTCCATGGCTCGGCGGCCAATCACCTGACCAAAACCAAAATCTCCATCAAGGATCAGGATACATGGTTGCTCACGAACGACGGTCAGCTTTCCATGAGGATTCACCCAGCCGCGTTTCGTCCATGCGACATACTCAATAATGCGAATTACGCCGTGTGAATCATGCCCTGACAGGTTCGCCAGCACGAGTGATTTGGCGACCTGTCTGGCCACATCGGGAGGCAACTCATTCGCTTCAAGAATTGAAGTCGCAAAATCTGTCAGGATCTCAGGATCCAGTCGCGGCATGGGGGTGTGCCTCCAGAGCGTACGTGGGCAACTTTTAGATGAGCTGAGCGATGGGCGACCCGTGCGGCAAAATAAGGATCGGGCGGCCGGAAGGATCTTTCACAGCCCGTGTATAATCGATCCCAAGATGAGTGTAGACGGTCGCCAGCAAGTCCTGCGGTGTGACTCGATCGCGAATCGGATATTCGCCTTTCGCATTCGTCTCCCCGACAACCTGCCCCATTCGCAGACCGCCGCCCGAGATTAAGGCACTGAAGGCATGCGGCCAGTGATCGCGTCCGAGCCCGATCTGGTCAGAAAAATTCTTCGGAGCATGGGTGACGCGCGGCGTCCGTCCGAATTCTCCGCAGGCGATCAGCAGGACCTTTCGATCCAGGCCGCGTTCGTACAGATCATCAATCAGGGCGCAGAGTGCCTGATCCATCTGCGGCAGTCGTTCACGCTGAGCATGGTCGAGATGAAACGCACCGGCGTGGTCATCCCAGCTGAAGTGCTTCGTCGTGTCATTCGGAGCAGTTGCGTCGATATTGATCACTGCCGTCCCGGCTTCAGCCAGTCGTCGTGCCAGCAGGCAACTCTGTCCCCAGCGATGGCGACCGTAGCGATCTCTCACGTCCGCAGATTCTTTGGCAATGTCGAACGGATCGACGACTTTATGACTGGTCAGCATGGTGAATGCCGCAGATCGAAACTGATCGACGCCACCAAGCGAATGCAGCAGTTCCAGATCAGAACGCAGCGTATCAAACTGTCGAACCAGTGAAC
>JANOZG010000680.1:0-12525 GCA_031429275.1 Planctomycetota bacterium | reverse complement strand
GGACGTGCGGACTACGATGATTTATCTGCATGTGATGAATAAGCCCGGGCTGGCGGTGAGGAGCCCGGCAGATGGGTTGTAGGGCTAGCGGCAGATAAGGATTTACCATCAATGTCCAGTACGACGGACATCTTGTCCGTCGATGACAGGGCGCGACGGACAAGATGTCCGTCGTACCGGTAAGAACTCATCCGCCGCTCGCCTTAGTAAGATCGTGAGAAGAGTTGATACAGCGGTTCGACTGACATGTCAGGCATTCTGGCTGGCAATATCTTGCTCGCAGTTCCCAACGGCGTTGCCAGGCAACAACGTTATGCCTCGTTCTTCAGAACCAACTGAGCTATGAAGTTCGTGTTTTCCCGGAAGCTGGCTTGATGCCTGTCCATTTATTTGGCGGCTTCTTGATTCACAGCATGAACGCCTGCGGCGTTGCAGGCAAAGAAGCTGGAGGTGCTGTGATCTGTCAATCCACAAAGCTGGGTTGAGTGGGATTTTGCACCACGGACTGGAAGACCGTCGGCGGCGAGCTTGATCGACGGACTGGAAGTCCGTCGTACCGCAGGAATGAGCCGTGACAATGCTGCAGCCCTCTTTGCTGGTGACGAATGGTTCTTGCTGGGGCGGTGGCTGGTTTGTTTTTGGTCTCGTTCATTGCTGAACGTCGTTTTATCCCATTTGGCACCCATGGCTATCTATCGCACGTCGCCTCTCCGAAGCTGGATCGCACGAATCCTGTGACGGTTGACCTATCCCGGCACCGAGCACTGACAATCGCAAGTTCATTGAACCTTGCTGACGTGGTGGAGCAGCGAGTCTGGCAACGTGAACGATCATGGATTTTGTCGTTCTGCTGCGCGGAGGCATTGTTTCTGAGGTGTCTCGGCGTTCTCAGGGCTGACAGAACGGCAGATTGAGCGGCAGCGTTGCTTGAGTGTTGCTGGCAGATGCGGTGAAATGGCCGCACGCTTTCCAAATTCCATCCTCCGAGCCTCTTTTCGAGTCTCCCGCCGTGTTTCGAGCCTCCCTACTAGTCATCAACGGTGCCAATCGTGGTACTCGTTTCGACATTGCGTCCGATCAGGACGTCGTGGTCGGTCGGAGTGTCGGCTGTAGTCTGCGACTGGACGACAGCGAAGTTTCCCGCCAACACGCTCGCATTTCGCAGATTGGCGAGGAATTCGTCCTGAAGGATCTTGGCAGCGCAAATGGGACACGTGTCAACAGTCATGTCGTCAAGGAGCGTGTTCTTTGTCATGGCGACAGCCTGCAGTTTGGATCCAGCACTCTGTTGTTTCAAATGGCTGAAAATGAACAGCCCCCAGTCGCACCGGTCGATCAGATTCGCTTTATTGACGACTCTAAAACCATGCGAGAATCTGCCATCGTTCAAAGCGTTGAAATCAACAAGCCAAGTGCTGTGGTGGCAGACGTGGATCTCCAGCCGGGACTCGAACTGCTTTATCATGTCGCGGAAGAACTTGTCACACCGATTCGGTCACAGGACGAAGTGCTGCAGCGAATTCTGAATCTCGCTCTACAGGCGATCGGTGCGGATCGCGGATGCGTTCTGTTGAAAGATCCTGTCGGAGTTGATTTAACCGCCATTGCCTTTGCACGTCGGTATGAGAATTCAACGTCGGCGTCTCAGATGCCCGTGTCACGCTCCATCACTGATTACGTATTGCGTCACGGGACAGCCGTGCGAACGTCCAACGCAAGTCTCGATGATCGTTTCCCTGCGGCAAACAGTATCGTGACCAACGGCATACGCGAAGCAATCTGCGCACCGATGCGTGGGCGTTCGGATCTGCTGGGTGTGTTCTATCTGGATACGACGACAACTGTCGAGCGAGCGATGAACGAGGGCATTTGTTCTCGCTTGACTGACGAACATCTGCGGATGATCGTAACCGTCGCGCGGCAGGCTGCTTTGTCGATTGAATCGCGGCAGTTTCAGGAAGCGATGCTGAAAGCTGAACGCTTTGCCGCGATGGGGCAGACAATTACCGTTCTTAGCCATCACATCAAGAATATTTTGCAGGGTGTTCGCGGTGGCAGTTATCTGATTCGCATGGGGCTCGACGAACACAAGGATGATATGATTCGCCAGGGCTGGGGGATTGTCGAACGCAATCAGACGCGAATCTATGAGCTCGTTATGGACATGCTGAATTACAGCAAGGATCGCGTTCCGGTGCTGAAATTGGCCGATATCAACACCGTCGTGAGTGATGTAATGGAACTTGCTTCGGCCCGGGCGAAAGAGTGTGGCGTCACACTGGAATTTCGTCGAGGTGGCGACGTGTCCATGGCATTGTTTGATGAAGAAGGCATTCATCGCGCGGTGTTGAATATCGTTTCGAACGCGATCGATGCCGTCGAAGGCAGCGAAAATGGAGCCGTAGTCGTGCAGACCGGTTACGATCGAGCGGCCGACATGTTATTGGTGGCTGTCAGTGATAACGGACCGGGCATTCCCGAAGATCAGCGTGCGGCGATCTTCAATGTGTTTGAATCATCCAAAGGATCGCGCGGCACTGGAATCGGGTTGCCGGTGAGTCGCAAAATTCTCCGCGAACATGGTGGCCGAGTTCGAGTTGAGGGTGGACCAGGTCAGGGAACTCGATTTGTACTTAGCTGGCCTCGCGGCAACGCGACAATCCCTGATATTAATATGCTGATCCAAAATAATGATGCAACCCGGACCGACGGCATTTAGTCTGCGAGTTCAGAATCTGAAACAGGAGAAGCAATCCAGCAAAGCCTACGCGGCCTTTTTCTTCGGCTGTGCAGCGGTCTTTGCTGGCTCTTCGCTTGACGTCTGCGGCTTGCGGATGATGCGAACAGGCTCCATCGGTGCGGGCTGGTGACGAGCCACGAGCACGAGCAAAGAAGGCATGAGCAGGAGCGAAACAAGCAGGCTCGAACCGACTCCAAGAGCCAGCAAAATGCCCATGCTGAACATTCCCTGATGCGACGCGACAACCAGACTTCCAAAGCCCACGATCGATGTCAACGACGTGACGATCACGCTGCTCAGCATGTCCGGGGAAGGTTCGAAAGCTTTCTGACCAGCTGCAATTTGCTTTCGGCAATCAGCGACCATATAGATCCCGTTATCGATCCCGATTGCGAACACCAGTGGTAAGGCAATCAGGTTGAGCGGATTGAACGACAGGTCCAGAAGCACCATGGTACCCAGCATCAAAAGACTTCCTGCGAATGCAGGAACCAACGTCAGCAGGGTGTCACGGAGGTTGCGGTAATCCAATACGGCAGCAATAAAGATAACAAGGCCGAGGCAGATCATGACAAGCAGCGATGGCTCAACAGTGCCATTGCGTTGAATGAGCGAGTAACCAATGAAAGCTGCCACGGCAATCGGCGGTACTACGGTCAAAAGTTTCTGGCCGGGTCGCAGGTAGTTGAATAGCAAGAGCATTGAGATCACAGCCAGAGCATACAGGCCGATGCTTGCGTACGTCGTGTGCATTCTTCCGGCGGATTCCAGATTCTGCACCGGTACACCAGTCACATCAGGATCGACTGTTCGCAATTCTTCCACGAACGTGTTCAATGAAGCTCCGCCCCAAACGTCATTCCTGGGATAGATCCTCAAGGCCCAATGCTGCTTATTGTCTGCGTCGATACGCAGATATCGGTTCTTCAATTCCGCAGGCACGTCTCGCAAACCGATGGGCCGGAAGTCATTCGCATTCGCGATGTCTGCGTATTCATCAACCAGCCACTTGGCGACCATATTGTTGTAAGCGCTGAGAATGTCGCTGGAACGACGACCTTGAGTTTTTGAAAGGTCGTTAAGGAACTTGTCGAGTGATTTTGCGGCGGCCTGAGCGGTTGGATTAGTCGATTTGCTGACAGCAGCGAACAACGCTTCAACTTCCCTTCCGACCGCGGTGTGATCAGCTGGAGCAATTGAAGGAGTCGTTCTTGATACATTTTCCGCCGCTCGCTGTAACTGCTGCATGATCTGCATTGTTCGTGGATCAGCAGTCTCAGGCAACTTGCTGGCGGCATCACTGACCCGGGCAACTGAAGGCAGAGCAAGGAAACGATTTCTCAAAGAAATCGCATCTTCCCATGTCGGTGCCACAGCCACGGCATAGAGCACGGCCTCAGTACCAGACTCCGAAAGACGACGTTCCGCTTTGACCGCAGCGACTTCAGGGTCCTGAAGCGCGAGTAGGTTTGAATCGTAGTTAAGGCGAGAAGTAACAGTTCCGTCAGAGTACTTAAACGCTGTGAATCCAAAGCACACCAAAACGACCGCACACACTGAGATGGAGACAACAGGCCATGCGACTACTGCTTTTCGAAGCATAGGAGCTGAGAACGGTTGTGGAAGTTGATCTGCTTCCACGCCTTCGTCGGAGAGCGTAATCAGTGCCGGAAGGAACAGAAACGTCGTCGAAGCACAAATCAGCACGCCCATTGCTGAAATCACACCCAGTTCTGCGAGGCCAGGAAAACCAGTGACGAGTGCCGTTGCAAATGCGAGTGCTGTGATAATAGAAGAAGTCAGAATGCCCTTGCCTGTCGTTTCTGCTGTCTCTCGCAGAGCTTCTGAAAGTTCCATCAACTCTTGACGGTACGACAGATAACCATTGATGAAAGATACCGAATAATCAATGCCAAGCCCGATCAGGAAGATTGAGAAACAGACACTGATGATGTTCAAATGCCCGACGACCAGAGTCGCAGCACCGAAGGTCCACGCCAGCGAAACCACCAATGTCAGCAACGCCAGCATTGGGTGCCGAATTCCCCTAAAGGCGAGCAGCAGCATAATGCCGACTGCGAAGAAGGCGACAAGGCCGGCATTCCGCATATCGACGGATGTGCTATGCATCTCGGCATGTTCAAGGGCGGGCGTGCCTGTGAGTGAAATCTTCAAGTCCGGGAAGTCCGCCATACGTTCCGCCTGGACCGCTGCGATGTGTTCCTGCAGCCGTGAGATTACAATCCTGGTGCCGTCAGCTTCATTCTTCTGAGGCAGAGCGGCGACTTGCAGAACTCCAATCGTATTGTCGTCGTTCAGAACATAGGCCGTGGCGTCGTCGGTAAGTTTCTGATCAGACGCAACGTCCATCAGCTCCGGCAACGGTGACATGAAGGATTGTGTTTCAGAGTTCGTTGATTGCAGCGAATGCTCCATAAAGGTGGAGAGGCTGTCGCCGAGACGCTTTATCGCTTTGTATGTCCCGTCAGAAACAACTCCATCCTTCTGCTTTGCGACGAGAGTTTTTCGGAGCGACGAAGCCAGGTTCTCGGCGCGGATGTAACTCCAGTTCTGGTCGCGAACAACGGTGTTCCAGTTGTTGAACTTTGATGCTGTTCGCTCAAGATCCTTCGCAGAAAGGAACTGCAATGCTTTCCTGCGCATGGCATTCAGGTTGACGTTGGATTGAACGTTTGCAAAGTATTCAGGTTCGCGTCGTAGTCGCTCTCCGAGATCATCGATCACTCGTTTGATGACCGTCGAATTCGGCGATGGTGTTTCGATTACGACCATCAGGTCTTTGTCAGCAGAAAATGTCGAGGAATACTGCTTCCACCGAGTTGCGAACGGACTGGCCGGATTCATCAGATCCGTACGGCTGGTGCGAATTTCAAGCTGGATGACGGTGACGCCAACCGACGCACAGGCCAGAAGTAGCGAAAACATCAACATTAGACGTGGCCGTGAAGCGACCGTCGCCACTATCCAGCCAAGAAATCTTGCTGGCAGTGACCTCGGTGTAGCAGTGTCCGACGGTCGGGTCATGACCATTCCTGGTCAAAATGTGATGGAATCAACGGAAAGGGCGACCTTGGTTGCTGATGCGCACGAGGAACATCATCGCGCAGAGCCGATCGTATTCGGAAGATCGGCATTGATCTGTGTCAGGCTGGAGCAGAAATCGCCAGTGGACGGTTTCGTAGACTTTTCTTGAGACTCTCTGGGTGCCGATCGGGAAATCTATCCGCACTTTATGCAACAATGCCGGTTGTGCTGAAACGCGCGAGGTGATTCAGTGTTGGGTTCAGAGCCCTGAATGATAGTAAGCTGCAGATTCTGCCGCTGAGTATAATTGGTGGAGTTTAAGTTCGTGGTATCAGCCGACCAAATCGATGCACTTTTCGAATGTAGATTTCAAGTCCTCACGCCGCCAGGCCCGGGGGCCGTCGCAGTTATTCAACTCACGTCGGCAAGTGACTCAACTGCGATTTGGCTGCGATCGAAAATCCTGCGCGGTGCGGCAATTGATCAACCTGACGCTGCGGCCCATAGAATGTCGATCGGACGAATTTGCTACGGCCGCTGGAATGGTGAAGATCTCATCATCGTGCGTACTTCGGAAAGTACATTCGAGATCCAATGCCACGGTGGCAGTTACGCCATCGATTGCATCCGCCATGATCTGCTGGATGCCGGTGCGATAGAAGAAATGCCTCGAGGGAAACAGAGTTCACGGACAGTCCAGAAGCAAATTGCACTAGCCGTCGAACGGCTCTTGACAACAGCTTGTAGCCGCAAGATTGCAGGACTGATTCTGGCTCAAACGACGAATTCGTTGTGCGACGATTTGACGAGATTAAAAGCACCGGACGCTGATTCAGATTCAGTCGCAAACATCCGTCTGCGTTTGGCGCGGTGGAAGAACGTCGCTGATCACTTATCAGAACCGTGGCGAGTTGTCCTGGCGGGGGCTCCTAATGTCGGTAAGTCCTCGTTGATAAATGCGATTGCCGGAATTGAGCGGTCGATTGTCTTTGATCAGCCGGGGACGACACGTGACATTGTCGAGGTCAATACCTTACTTGATGGCTGGGCGTTTCGATTCGTCGACACCGCCGGAATTCGGGAGGATGGCGACGCTGGACAAATTGAATCGCTGGGAATTGAGCAGTCATATCTCGCGGCTTCAGAATGTGACGTGCTGTGTCTGGTGGTAGATGATCGCTCCGAATCCCAGACTTCGATTGAAGGATTAATGTCCCGGCATCTGCCAGCACACACGATTATTGTACGAAACAAATGCGACATCGTCGTTGAGGCAGAAGCACCGCAGATTTCAGCCGCCGCGTTTCCAACTTTGCCATGGATCGACGTTTCAGCCTCAACAGGACATGGGCTTCCAGCCTTGCTGCAGTGGATCAAACTTGCCATGGTGCCAGAGGAACCATGCAAGAACACCGCGATCCCGATTCTTCCGGTGTAGTGCTTTGTCATTCATGCCTTGCTGGATCGGGTGGCCGGGGCTGGACTGAGCGGAGCGAAGGAAGCCCCGGGGTTTCGGGCTGATGCCCTCCAACCCCGGCCACCCATCAATCCAATGCTGACAGAGCACTACTTCGATTCTGCTGCTTTGAATTCAGGGTTTTCCTGCGGCATTTGAGCGTGCATGTTCTCCTGCCATTCACGGAGTTCTTGACGCATCAATGTGAATTGTTTCGGTGATTCTGTCGCAAGGTTCTTGAGTTCACCAGGATCCGTTGCAAGGTTGTACAATTCAGCATCACCCAGTTCGTAGAACTCAATCAGCTTCCAGTCTCCAACCCGAATGGCCGCTCCGGGCGTCCATTCTGAACCGTGATAATGCGGATAGTGCCACACCATTGGGCGAGACTGTTTAAGTGTCTTTTCCGACAGTGCCGCAGTGAAGCTTTCGCCGTCGAATATGACATCCGCCGGGGCATCGATTTGTGCAAGTTCCAGAATTGTTGGAAGGAAATCTGTACTCAGGACTGGTTGATCACATGTGCTGCCGGTCACGGATTTTCCCGGCACACGCACGATTAAGGGCACGCGAATACCGCCTTCGTAGAGCCAGCCCTTGCCGGATCGCAAAGGCAGGTTGCAGGTTGGCCCCTCTTTCCGCAGAGTACACAAGCCTCCATTGTCGGACGTAAAAATGATGGTTGTAGAATCCTCCAGACCCAGTTCGCGTATCGCCGCAGTGACTTGTCCTACGCTGTCGTCAATTGCGGAAACCATGGAAGCATACTCCGCGTTGTTCTGCTGAGCCCGTGAGACTCCGCGTCGCTCGCCAATGGGCATCGGACCGCTGTTTAACGTTGAACGTTTCGCTTTAAAATGGTCGAAGTGCTTGTCATCTTTGTGAATTGGAGTGTGAACATCGTAATGCGAAAGAAACAAGAGAAAAGGTCGCGACGTATCGCGGCCCTTCAGAAATGAAACAGATTCTTCGGTGAGTCGTTCTGTAACGTATTCACCGTCATGTTTCTCCTGAAGATATTTATTCTTCCACGGTGCGAAGTAACCTGCGGGCGGCTGTCCCCAATGACCGCCACCAAGATTGATGTCGAATCCCTGATTCGTGGGAAGAAATCCCTCGCCCCCAAGATGCCATTTGCCGGCAAAGAACGTCTGATATCCAGACGCCTGTAGTATTTCAGCAACTGTAAGCTCTTCCAAAGGCAACTCACCAAGATCGTCAATCTGCAGAAATCGATGTTGAGTGTCACGCTTAGCTGTTTGGCCCGGAATCCAGTCTGTAATGTTGACGCGCACAGGATGACGGCCTGTCATGATGCTGGCTCGCGTCGGAGAACACACTGGACACGCGGCATAGGCCTGCGTAAATCGCATTCCTGACTTCGCCAGTTCGTCGAGATGCGGGGTTTCATGAAATGAGCTGCCGAAGCACGAAAGATCGGCCCAGCCGAGATCATCGATCAGGACAAACACGAAATTCATGCGGGGCTTTTTATCGGCCGCCGGCACTGTCGAACACAGCAGCAGCGAAGCAAGCATCATCAGGCATCGTATTCGCATATCATGAGCCCCGAATGTCAGGCATAGCATCAAGTTTAAAATGGACCGGATCGCGACGGTGAAGAACGTAAACGTCGGGGCACGAGTCATAGTCTGGTTTTGTTTCGGCAAGAGAATCAGGGGGTAAAAAGATCTGTCGCAAAAGAGTTGTTCAGTTCTCTTACTGCGTCATCCTCGTGCGGGAAAATGCGATTCCACTTGATCACCATCCCGCGTTTGAGGCACGAGAAAAATGTTCCAACGTTGGTTGGATCAACTCATGTATCCTGATAAATTCCGACAGCGATTGCCAGTATTCGGTCACGCATCAGAAATGTCGCTACGGACTCAGGCGGTTCAGAAAGTAATTGTCCGATGTTTGAACTCATTTTGCGGCCCTGCAATCGATGCACACGGGGTTTAATCAGAAATGCAGGCTTGATCTGCTGCATCTCAACTGCGAGGCGCTTTTCGTCAGCATTTTCAGAACCTGTTGGCTTGGGGTCCAGTTCTTGTTCCTGCGATTGAACACATGGCATGTCGATGAAATTGAACGGCAGCGAGCGACTGGAAAACAAATGCCGTGGCACGCCTGACGGGCAGAGTTTTATCCGGTAAACTGTTGCCAGTCGTCACAGCGTCAATTTCGATGCTAGTGCACGGCACCGCGTTTTTTTACGTGGCAACATGTTCTTCACGTCCAGTCGCAGGTGGGTTGCGAATCATGAATCAGAATCCTTTTGATGCCGCTCATGCAAGTTTTCTTCGACGCCGATGGTTCCTGAAAGACTGTGGTCTGGGACTTGGCACAATCGCGGCTGGTTCCCTGTTGGCGAGGGATGCTGAAGCTACCAGCGACGGAAATACCGCGAATCCATTGGCACCGCGAAATCCACACTTTCCGGGCAAAGCCAAACGCGTGATCTACATGTTTCATGCTGGCGCGCCGAGTCATCTGGAGTTGTTTGACAACAAGCCTGAACTCACCAAACGTAACGGTCAATTGCCACCGGCTGAGCTTCTGAAAAACTACCGTGCTGCGTTCATCAATCCCAATTCCGCTTTGCTGGGACCAAAGTTTGAATATAAAAAGCACGGCGAGTGCGGAATGGAATTCAGCGAAGTGTTGCCGTACACATCAAAACTGGCAGACGAGATTTGCCTCATTCGATCGCTGCAGACCGACGCCGTTAATCACGCGCCCGCGCAGATCATGATGAACACGGGATCGCAGCAGTTTGGTCGTCCAAGTTTTGGGTCGTGGACGTTGTACGGTCTCGGCAGCGAATCGGCAGATCTGCCTGGTTTCGTCGTCCTCACCAGTGCGAAAGGGACGAGCGGTGGTGCCAGCAATTACGGCAGCGGATTTCTGCCGACGATGTATGGAGGCATTCCATTTCGCAGCAAAGGTGATCCGGTTCTTTATCTGTCGAATCCCGCCGGGATCGATGCGGAGGCTCAACGTGCGTCGCTGGATTCATTGAATCGCCTCAATGAGTTGGCATTCAAGGCTGCTGGAGATCCGGAAATTGCCGCTCGAATTCAAAGCTATGAAATGGCTTACAGACTGCAGACGAGTGCTCCCGAATTGATGGATTTGGGAAGTGAATCCAGGGAGACTCTGGACCGGTATGGCATTAAGGATCCTAACGAAGCCAACTACGCTCGCAATTGTTTACTGTCCCGCCGGTTGATTGAACGTGGCGTCCGCTTCGTGCAGCTATTTCATGAAGCCTGGGATCAACACGGAAATCTGACAGCAGGCGTGCGTCAGAATGCTTTGGATACCGATCAGGCTAGTGCGGCTTTAGTGAGCGACCTCAAAGAACGTGGATTGTTGCAGGATACAATCGTTGTCTGGGGCGGCGAATTCGGTCGAACGCCGATGGTGCAGGGTGGAAACGATGGGCGAGATCATCACAATCGCTGCTTTAGCGTTTGGTTGGCCGGGGGTGGCATTAAACCGGGGCATGTTTACGGCCAGACCGATGAATTGGGTTTCAATGTCACGGAGAATCCAGTGCACGTGCATGATTTGAATGCGACGCTTTTGCGCCTGCTGGGTTTTGACCATTCACGTCTGACATATCGTTTTCAAGGGCGCGACTATCGCCTGACGGATGTTCACGGTAATGTTGTGGAGGGAATTCTGTCCTGACAAAGCCTGAAAGCCCCTTGACCCAAGGGAGCCTCCCGGCTTGTTGGTATTAGCCGTGACGTTGTTCGCTGCCCGAAAAATGCGAGGATGATTCCTTGTAATCCTCTAATAAAGTTTCAAGATAGGAAACTCTCGTAGCTTGCGTGGTTTCGGTGCTCGCAGAATCTGCCGGTAATCTTTGAATTCCGGCGTTTGGTCGCACTTATGAACCGGGATTTATAATTCCTTCATCTTGACCGTAATCCGATGGTCTGCGAAAACCCGCCGATCCTTGAATCGATTCAGGGACTTGTGAAAACGCAGTATCCGCCCCACGGAGTCGGGGGCTTCAGATTGGCAAAGGAGTGCCCTTACCGTGATAAAGATCGTAGTTGCATTGCTCGCAGCAGTTGCAGTCAGTGTCATTTCCCCGGTTCATGCTCAAGACGCTGCTAAGCCAGCCCCCAAGGATGCCACCCCGCATCGCGTTGGACTGGTGGATATGGCTGAGGTCTTTCAGGGCTACAAGAAGTTCGAGGACATGCGTTCCGAGCTTCAGGCTGAAATCGAAAAGAGCGACGCCGAAGCCAAGCTGATGGTGGAGCGTATGCAGAAGAGACAGCAGGAGATGGTTGAATCAAAGCTGGCACCTGGTAGTGCTCAGTACGAAGCAGGTGAAAAGGAACTATTGGACGCCAAGGGTGAATTCGAAGCCTTCCGTGCTGCAACTCAACGCAAGCTCGCTCGTCGTGAATCCGAAATGTTCAAGGTGATCTATTCCGACACAACCAGCATGGTCAAGAAATATGCTGAATTCGCGAAGTTCACTGTCGTAATGCGATTTGATCGTAAGGACATCAGTGACGAGACAGCTCCAAATGAAGCTGTTCAGCGCATGAACAAGCAGGTTGTCTATTTCCGCGGTGAAGATGATATTACCGACGTTGTGCTGTCAACTTTGAATAAGCAATACGAAGGCAGCAAAGGCTCAGCTAAGCCAGTACGCGAAGTTAACGCAACTGAAAAAGATGTTCGTCCTGCAACTCGCTAGCAGTCAGTCGTTCGACTGAATTTGCAGTGATGATAACGTTAACGCTCGTGTGAGTCTTAGAATCGCCGGCAGTGGAGCCCGTTTGGTTTCCACTGCCGGTTTCTTGATGGTCATGGTTATCTGGGGGATAGCAAGTTATGAGTTCTCAGCAAACTCAGCGCTCGCAACAACAAACATTGGCTCGGCCTGCATTGATCGCTGGCAGGG
This sequence comes from Planctomycetota bacterium, assembly GCA_031429275.1. Taxonomy (GTDB): domain Bacteria; phylum Planctomycetota; class Planctomycetia; order Planctomycetales; family Planctomycetaceae; genus SXXK01. Next base: position 351 of record JANOZG010000680.1, on the reverse strand, counting down.
GATTGTTTCACGGTATCGAAGCGAAAGTACGGCTACTTCCTGCGGAACCAAATACCGGCATTGTGTTTCGACGTGTAGATCTCAACGGCAGGCCGGAAGTTGTCGCACACGTCGATAACGTTTCTTCGGCGATACGTCGAACTGTGCTGGCCGCTCGTAATGGTGCGGTTGTAGAGACCGTTGAACACCTGATGGCGGCCATGGCGGGGCTGCGGCTGGACAATTGTCTGGTGGAAATCAACGCCATCGAGGTCCCTGCTGTCGATGGCTCCTGCATGCCATTCTGTGAAGCTATTCTTGCCGCTGGACTGGTTTCACAATCTACTGCACGAAATCTGCTTAAAGTCGAAC
>JANOZG010000679.1:0-1925 GCA_031429275.1 Planctomycetota bacterium | reverse complement strand
CGCTTGGTCCGGCCTACAGAGTCAACCCTTCAGCGCCTGTTTCAGATCTGCGATCAAGTCATCGCAATGTTCGAGGCCGACGGAAATGCGAACGGTCTTGTCTGTGATCCCAGCTCTAGCGCGAGCTTCGGCTGTCATTGAGGCGTGGCTCATAGTGACCGGGAATGAGATCAGCGATTCAATCCCACCCAACGAAACGCAAACGTCAAACAGCTTCGTCTTCATGCAAACTCGTTCTGCTGTCGGACGGCCGTCCTTCGTATCGAACGACAACATCGCGCCGAAGCCGCGCTGCTGAGTCTTCGCGAGTTCATGTTGCGGATGTGATTCCAGTCCCGGATAATAGACCTTCTCGACCATCGGGTGACTGTCGAGGAACCGCGCGACCTTCATTGCGTTTGCCTGTTGAGCTTCCATCCGGCAACCAAGAGTCTTGATCCCGCGCAGCACGAGCCACGCATCGAAGGGCGAACATGCAAGGCCGAGTGCGTTGCAGATCCATGCCATGCGGTCGGCGTGTTCCTTCGATTTCGAAACGACACAACCACCCACGACGTCCGAGTGGCCATTGATATATTTAGTCGTCGAATGCATCACGATATCGATGCCGAATTCAAACGGTCGCTGCAGATACGGTGACATGAAAGTATTGTCACACAGCGTGATCGCGTTGTGCTTTCTTGCGAGCTCAGCAACGAATGTCAGGTCGATCACTTTCATCAGCGGGTTGCTTGGAGTCTCAATCCAGACGCCCTTGGTCGCAGGCGTGAACGCAGCGGCCAGTGCCTTGTGATCAGTCATATCGACGAACGTGAACGTCAGACCTTTCTCCGTCAGGAATTTGTCGAACAGACGAAACGACCCACCGTACAAATCAGCGGGGGCGACGATGTGGTCGCCCGGAGAAAACAGCGCCATCGCGCAGTGAGTCGCGGACATACCTGTGGAGGTCGCGACGCATCCGACGCCACCTTCCAGCGCCATGATGTTCTCTTCCAGCGCCGCGCGGGTCGGGTTGCCAGAGCGGGTGTAGTCGTATCCTGAGTTCGTCTCCAGACTGTTCCAGTAAAACGTGGATGACGGGTAGATCGGCGTCGTGACACTGTTGTACTGCTGGTCCTTGTGGACTCCGCCGTGGATGCACTTGGTTTCGAATTTCATGAATCTGTGCTTCTGTGATTGTTGGAAGATGTTTTCGAGAGTTGTAGTTTACCGTAGGACGGGACTCCAGTCCCGTCCTGACCTCGATCCACGTCTGGACGGGTCTGGCGACCCGTCCTATGTCAGTTTTCGGAACTCTAAAAAAGCAGACAAAATTGCCGGTTCGCGGACTCCAATCGACGACGGGCACTGCGAACTGCTAGAATAACCCATCGCGAACACGCCTGTAGGCCGGACCGAGCAAACCAGTTAATTGCCGGAGCGGCGACCGCCATTTAAGTTCAGGATCACGTAAAAAGGTGTTGTAAGATTAACTTAGGTTTGCGCTGTTCCGGCATAGCGGCGGTCTGGATCCGGCCTACGTCGTGCTAGAATGTGCCATCGCGAAGACACAGGATTTCAGGAAACCGCTCTATGGCCAATCTCATAACTCGGCGCAGTTTTGCGAAGTATTCGGGGCTCTCATTGCTGGGCGGAGCAATGTCTGGATGGATGCCTCGTCTGGCCGCACGGCTGGCAGAATCAGGTACGAAGTCGCCGCGTTCATGCATACTGCTGTGGATGTCGGGCGGGCCCAGTCAAATGGAGACCTTTGATCCGAAGGAAGGTCAGGCCAACGGCGGTCCGACGAAAGCCATCGACACCAGTGTCCCCGGAATTCGCATCGCCGAGAACCTGCCGAAGGTTGCTGGCGTGATGGAACATCTCGCCCCGATTCGATCGATGGCAACAAAGGAAGGCGACCATACTCGCGCGACCTACTT
>JANOZG010000678.1:0-4351 GCA_031429275.1 Planctomycetota bacterium | reverse complement strand
CCCGGCGAACATGCCACATTCAAGGGAATCCGCAGCGAGAAATTCTCCGACAAAATCAACTTCCTTTCACTGATGCTTGCCCTGTTTTGCGGCACCGCATCGTTACCGCACATCCTCATTCGTTATTACACCGTCAAAGACGAAAGCAGCGCCCGCCGCAGCACGATTGTGGGTATCGCGAGTATCGGATTCTTCTACGTACTGACGCTTTATCTGGGCCTTGGCGCCATGACTAGTGGGGCGCTTGACCTGTCGGACGACAACATGGCAGCTCCATTGCTTGCGAAAAGCATGAACACCTGGCTGTTTGCGGCAATTTCAGCAATTGCGTTTACTACCGTGCTTGGTACCGTGAGTGGACTCATTCTGGCCTCGGCTGGTGCCGTGGCCCACGACCTTTTGGGGAGTGCGTTCGGAATCAAAATGAATGACCACGAAAAGGTGAGAGTTGCAAAACTATCGTCAGTCGTCATCGGTGCGATTGCGATCGTCCTGGGAATTTTATTCAAAGACATGAACGTGAGCTTCCTCGTCGGCTGGGCATTCAGTGTCGCAGCATCCGCGAATCTGCCATCGCTTGTGATGATCCTGTTTTGGCCACGAGTTACGCGACAAGGTATCGTCGCAGCAATCATTGTTGGAATGGTCTCTTCGCTCGGCTGGATTCTGCTCAGTGCAGAAGCGTTCGAAAAAGTCTACGGCTTAGACGTCTTGAAGACACCAGCTATTGTCCCGTTTAGTCAGCCTGGGATCGTCACGATTCCGCTGGGATTTCTAACACTGGTCGTCGTTTCGTTAATGACGAAACGACGCAAAGATTTGTAAATCATTTCGGCTTTGTGCATGAAACTCGTTTCAGGGCGCGAGCTTGGGAACACGCTGCTTCAGAGGATCTCTGACTGCAATTGTGAGTGCGGTTCGTCTTCCCGGATACGGTCAAAACGGATACTATTTGATTGACCGCCTGCGATCTCAAACTCCCGGAGCTTAAATCTATGAACGAATCCTGCCAGCCCTTTCGCATGTCACACCTTGTGACAGCCTGCGTTGCAATCGTGTCATGTGGTATTACCTATGGCCAGGGTGACGCCATCAAGAGTAACACTGACCAATTGCAAATGCTCCTCAGAACAGAGGGGCTGGATCTCATTTCATCGGAACGGAACCGACTTGGTTCAGATTTTCTGAAGGACCAAATGCTGCCGCCGGATTTTAAAGCTCAGCAATTGAATTCAGAAATTCAGCGTCAATTGCGCAAAGAACAGGCTGAAGGTCAGCAGACATCAGATCCCAACCGTATTCGCGAGTGGCTTTCCCAGCAAATCGAAGCCCTCACCAATCAAGGCATTAACGTGCAGAAGCAGAAGGAGCATGTCGAACGACTGCAACTCGCACTGGAGACATCAGAAAAAGAAAAAATCGGCGAGATTGCCGTTGCCGTATTTGCTCGTCCTTCAGAACCGCCGCAGCGGCCTGAAGGTAGTCCACAGCCAACTCCTCCGACACCGCCACATGGTGAGCGACCAAACGGCGGCCGTCCAGGTTTTATGCCTCCAATGTTGATGATGCAAAATCATACGCTGCAACATCAGGGTCCAAGACCTCAGATGCATGGCATGGAAATGCATCAGCCTGATGGACCTTTGGGTTCCGACCTGAAACGAATCGCCGCATTGAGCGAATCAGCCGAACGACTGGCACAGGCTGGTATGCCCGATATCGCCCATGAACTTCGCAAGCGAGCTGAACACCTCAAGAGGGAACTGGCTGAAAAGCAGGAACGTATTCAACGCGAGGAACGCGAACGGCAAATGGCGAAAATGCGAGAACAGGAAGAGCAGGCTCGCCAGCAAAAAGAACGAAAAACCGAGCAGCGACGAGACTCGGCAGAGCGTGATGACCGCCCTGCTCTCCCAATCCGTGAACTACACGAACAATTGGAACAGCTCCGACGCGAAGTCCATAGCATCAACGAAAAGGTCTCGCATCTTACAGAGATGATTGAACATCATCACCGAGCACAGGAACGTCGCGGGCATCATGAAGAAATGGACGACGATGATGATCAAAAGGAAGATCGCAAGGAACGGCCAGATTCAGACAAGGATTCCAATGCGGACGACGAACCTGCTCGAAAAGACGAATAGTTCAATCGCATCAATATCCAACGGCAGGCAATGTTTCGCAGGAACAAGTTGCCTTAATCTGACCAAACATCGCTTGAGCCTGAGTCGCAAATGCTTCGTCACAGTCTAATTCGGGGGTGGCCGGGGTTGGAGGCGCCAGCCCGAAACCCCGGGGCTTCCATCTCTCCGCTCAGTCCAGCCCCGGCCACCCAATCCGTCTAGCCATGACTGACCGAGCACTATCCGGTTTTCTGCAGTACGTAAACAGCGGTTCTCGGCATTCATCGCTCAAATGACTGATGGCGACTATCGCCGCAGAGTCATGGAATCACCGGCAACGGCGGTGTGGCTTGAGGATGCTCTTTCGGGTAGTCGTGTCCCAGGCACGCGGCGACTGTGGCGGCAATTTGTGATTGAGTTACAGTCATTCCCTTGACGATCGTATGAGGCGTGTCTGGCCCCATGACGGCTATCCAGATGTATTCGCAGTTTTCAATCTTCTCACCGTGGCTCTTCCAGTCAATCCTGTTGTCGCCTCGACCATGGTCCGTCGTCAGAATCAACGTTGTGCAATCGCGATACTCAGGCATCGATTGCATGAGCATCCACAATCGTCCGATGTAGTCATCGCTCCGGAATGCCGCATCCAGATACAAGTCGTATCGCCCGGCGTGTGCCCAGTCGTCAGTTTCTCCCAGTGACATATACATCAACCTCGGATGCTTCGCTTTGAGATACTCTTCGGTGCCTCGAAACGTCACGTAGTCGTAACGCACTTCCGGAAAATAGCGAGGAAACTCGGTTGAGACTTGATCCAGCTCTCGCAACGCTTCCTCTCTAGGCGTCCCGGCAAGACCCAGCGAGTCGTCCGTCCCCAGCGGTTCCCAGCCAGCATTCACAGGAATTCCACTACGAGATTCGTTGATGATGAATGGAAACACATCCCAACTACAAAATGCAGCTACCGAATTTTCGAAGCCTGGCTTCTGATGCATCCATTCCAGCACTGTCATATTTGAATTGTTCTTCTTCGCATTCGAATCTATCTTCGGGTCCGCAAAGCCGCACAGGATCTCGCTGTAGCCGGGATAAGAAAAATTCAGCCCATTCGTCACAACGGCTTTTGATTCGTGTTCCGGAGCACCAAAAACAACGCCCTGCTCTGCAATCGTATGCCAGAAGAATGGCATCAGTGTTCTTCGACTCTCACCAGCCGTCTCCCGTTCGAATCGTTCTTTGAGCGCCGATAGATCTTTAACACCGCCCGCTTCTTTTTCCATGAGCGTCGCATCAGTTCCGCCAAAAACTTCCTGCCATCGAAGCCCATCGATCGTGACCAGCAGCACATTGCGCGTCCGAAGGGGCGGATTGCGTTTGGACTCGACAACTTGGGTTTTTGCCGTATCAATCCACAGCGACAGCACAATAAGAATCAGCACCAATCGGAATGGCCATCGCACTGAAGTAATAGCAACAAGGTGACAGACATTTGAATTCATGGCAGAATCTTCGATGGACTGGATTTGAAAAAATCAGAGTTTAAATCTGGTGCTGGTTTCAACGCCGCTCTGGGAGGCAAATCAACAGCAGCGGCAAATTATCCTGATTGGTCGAGACGATGAACTATCGGCACTGGCAACTGGCGAATCGTATCACGAACATCGTTGCTGCAAAAACGCAACCAACTTCGTTACAAGGTACCTGCCATGGAACGCACGGCGGAGGAGACTCCGCCTCCATTGCCCAGCAATCCGTTTCACAACAGTTTTTGCAGTTCAACAGGCAGAACCTGGCAACCAAAAGGCACCTATCCTGTGACCGCCGGAAATACTGGATAGGTCACGAAGCACCGCGGGGTTTCCTGTCCGACATCAATCCGAAGATCGACCAGGCAATTTCAGATCGCAGGCCCGAACGACCTGAGGGCGAGACAAATTCAAGAGGCCTCGCTTGCAAACTGATGTCCCGGTTGTAACGATTCTACTCGTGCGACAGGTGATGTTATGAGTACATCGCTTTGATTGGCTGAATCATCCCATAGGACTTCCACAATGCCACACCAAATTCGCCCGACACTCCGACACTCCGACACTCCGACACTCCGACACTCGGCCGCACCAAAGTTGGCATTTGGGTTGAAATTGGGGTATCGAAAGAATGTGAAATCTGTTTCGCTGCGTGAAGTGGATTCAGGCGAGCGTTAAGGCCCAGGGAGGAGGCGACCA
>JANOZG010000677.1:0-3810 GCA_031429275.1 Planctomycetota bacterium | reverse complement strand
CGGTCAGAGGTGTCTGAGTAATAGCCAGCTGCAGAAGTAACAGTGAGGCGGGAAGCGAGAGTCGCATGAGCTACATCCAGTGAGAAGATCTCAGGGAAGGTTTCGGTTCGGTAGGTGTTGTTCGGAGCTTCGAAATTGTATCGTACGCTGCCGTGCAGTTCACGCAAGAAACGATTTTTGGTGTTGGCTGGAAACAGAACGATGAGTTGTTTTTCTCTGCGAACAGGACTCTTTGGCTGGATTTTGTGCATCTCCGTGATTGCAAACGCGCAGCCACTGGAACACGTTCGCGTCAGCGATGATCAAACTCATTTTGTGCGTGGTGCTGCCGCAGAGCGATTCGTCATCTGGGGCGTAAACTACGACCACGATCATTCAGGCCGTTTGCTGGACGAATACTGGCTCGACGAATGGCCAACAGTCGTCGAGGATTTCAGCGAAATCAAGGAACTCGGCGCGAACTGCGTACGCGTCCATCTGCAAGTTGGGAAATTCCTCGATTCGCCCGACAAACCCAACGAGGCAGCTCTGGCGCAACTTCGCAAGCTGTTGCAACTGGCGGAGCACACTGGTTTATATCTCGATATCACCGGCCTGGCCTGTTACCACAAAAAGAACATTCCAGAATGGTATGACACTCTGAACGAAACGGATCGCTGGAAAGCTCAAGCTGTCTTCTGGGAAGGGATCGCGAGAACCTGCAAAGACAGCCCGGCAGTTTTTTGCTACGATCTGATGAACGAACCTATTCTGCCCGGCAAGACCCCGGAAATCAGTTGGTTGGCTGATGACCTGGAAGGCAAGTTCTTTGTGCAGCGAATCTCGCTCGACCTTAAAGAACGCACGCGAGAACAGGTGGCCGAAGCCTGGGTCAACATCATGGTCGATGCGATTCGTAAACACGATGAGCAACACATGGTGACGGTCGGCGTAATTCCTTGGGTGTTTGTGTTTGGCGGTGGCAAGCCTCTGTTTCATTCCCCAACCGTTGGCAAGCGACTCGACTTTGTCGCCGTCCATTTTTATCCGAAGAAGGATGAAGTCGATAAAGCCCTGACTGCTCTCAAGGCTTATGACGTTGGCAAGCCGCTCGTGATCGAAGAAATGTTTCCACTGTCATGCAGCCAGGATGAACTTGTCGAGTTCGTTCGCAGCTCATCGAACATCACCGATGGCTGGATCAGCTTCTATTGGGGCAAAACCGCCAGACAGTTGAAGGCCGCTGAGAAGCCTACGATCGGAGAAGCAATCACAGCGTCGTGGCTTGAGACGTTTCAGCAGATGGCGGCTGAAATGAAAGAAGTTGGGGCAAACAATGGGAAAAACTAGCCGGGATGACAGTCCATATTTTCCGCCCCAAGTCCGCGAGTCCTGTTTCGAGGATGAGGCCAAGGCAAATGAACCCAGCATCGCTCCCTCGGGGTTTTCGTTCAAGTTTGTGTTCTTCGCTGTCGTGTGCAACTTGATGTTTGCCAGCACGGCTGAACTCCTAGATTCGAGCGGAGGGCGGGCGCGTTTTGGTGCCGAGATCGTTGTGTTCTTTGGGTCTGCGGCGTTGAATTTCACACTCGTGCTGTTGGGGCTGCTCAGTATTGGCTGCGTAAAGCTCGGCAGGAAATCTTTAAACGCGCAGAGGGCACTGAAGCATGTCTTTCTTACCTCGTTTCTATGCTACGTAGTCTTAATAAGCATTTATTTTTACCGTGGAGGTCAATTCTTGCTCTATTGACAGCACGATGAAGAAGAGGCCGATTCGAATCGAATTGGCATGCAATTGCGTTTGCCGTTTCAAAATAGAATAATCAACAAGAAACGAAAGAGAACAACTTGCCAGCGCAGCTATGACGAAATTCACGAGCGCTGCTCAATCCCCTGCATCAGCATCGAAACGAAGTTCCTCGATCAGCCACGACGGGGCTGTCCCATACTTTTTCAGCAGCTCGCTTGCCCCGGATCGACAGATCTGACAAGGCGTCAGGAAATAGGCCAGCATAGCCAGTAACACGCCATCTGCTTCGGCATTTTTTTCAAGGACTATGATCGTATCGAGGCATTTGCGATGAAGTCTGTCGGTGTCGCTCTCAGGCCTGCAAAGCAAATCGATAATGCCGATCTCGTCACCGGGTTCAAAGTTGTTTATTAATAACCCAACTGCGACGTGCGCGGATTCGGTTTGCAGTTGTTCAAACGCATAGCGGCGAATCTCCGGATGAGTATTCTGTTCAAGGGCGACGATTGCCCTTGTTCGAACATCGGGATCGCCATGCTCGCACAGAAAGATTAGGCGGCGATCAAAGATCGGCAGAGGTATGCGTGAAAAGACCCGCAGCAGCCGAGATATCTCGTTGGGAACATCTGTCTTCCAAAGTGCGGTGAGAACGGCATTCAGACTGGACTCATCTGCATAACATCCCCAACCGAGAAGCCATGGTGAACAATCAGGCGCTTTGGATGCCTGGATGACCCCTTCGACAGAACGCGACAGCATTTGATCCTTGTACGAGATCGTCTGATCTTTGTCCGCTGTCGCTGCCTGTTGAAGTCGCCAGGCGTCAAAGTAAAAGCGGATGCTCGAATCTGCCGATTCCGAAAGTAAACGAACAACATGCTCTTCACCGTATGCTTCGATTGCATCACTGACCAACCCAAAGTCATTCCATTCCGCGGCAACACTTTGCAGCCGCTGGCCTCGGATTTGTGCCGCAAAGAGAATTGCAGCATCACCATCAAGTGCCACAATCTCCGATTCGCCAAGCCGGGGACTATCGGCAACAGGTGTCGTCCTGACGATCTCGTACAGTCTGGATCGGAAGATATGGTCGCCGAGGGAGGCATATTTGCATGCCAGAGCACACAATTGACGGGTACTGGTGGACTCTTCAAGATTCGCCAACGCAGTAAGAACAGGTCCGCGAAAAGGACCTGTGTTGTCGGTGATCTGGATCATTCCCCAAAGCCAATCTGCTCGCAGTGGTTCACACTGTTTGTCGAATCTTTGGTCGTTCAGGCAGGCGTCAAGGAGAATATCATTGTTCAGCAGTCCCGCCTTTGCCCACATCACTGCCCGCCCGAGTCCCTTCTGAAGGGCGTCACGCTGCTGTTCAAAGGTTGGTTCAACAGGTGGCGAAAAATCGGTTTCCATAAGTTTAGTTCTGGACAGTCCTTTGATGGAAAACGATGAGCATTCGGTTCATCTTCGAAGAACTGTTCGGGGCGATCGCAGCTGCATTCAAATATTGCCACCACGAAGTCCCTCGATGGGTCCGTGGATCTGCCGTGGTTATACAGACGAATGTGCCTTGTCAGCAACCGGCAGATTAAATGTTTACCCGGCATTGAATAATAAAGGGGAAAGCATCGGGCTGATTTTTTGAGCGGAGCGAGATGGCTACCTTGTTCTCGCGACAGTCAGGTAATCGATCCCGGCGGAAAATCAACACCGTTGAGGAATCTCTGATTATGTCTTCACCGACATTGACTCGGAGAAACGCTTTGGTCTGGCGAAACAATGACCGTCGGAGTTGAACCAAGCTCGGGTTGGATTGAGGCTATCGGGGGACGTAAGCCCCTGATTCTTCGTAAGGCCAACAATCAGGGGATTAACATCCTCCGCTCGCCGAATCCACACCTGAATTTCCACCGCCCGCAGAATAAAAAAGGTTGCATCAGTTGATGCAACCTCACTCTGAACCGAGTCAAATGTAAAGACCTGCTCTCCCCCGGGGTTTACAGCGTGTCCAGAATCTCTGCGATGCTGCTGAAGACGACGAATTCGGCATCGGATGGCACAACGTCTTTCCGAACGGCGAG
>JANOZG010000676.1:0-5023 GCA_031429275.1 Planctomycetota bacterium | reverse complement strand
CTGCCCGTGCAAACCAGACAACCCTAATATCTTTCCAGACGGGCAACAGCATCAAAACGTGATGGCCGATCTTAAGAGCATCTTCTGCCCCAGGTAAGCCGTTCTTCTCTCAATCGATTCCTGATGACATTCAGGTCAATGCCGCGAGGGGACGCAAAAAGAACTGCTGAATCTGCCGAAATGAAGATCAAGCCCGTGTGATTAACACGGGCTTTTTTGATGCCCGCATCATGAGTAGGGTATCGAAGTTTATGGTGGCGTTTCACCCGTCGCCAACAGGCCAGGACGTTGCGAAATAGTGCTTTGTCAGCAATGAATTGATGGTTGGCCGGGGTAAGAGGGGCGCCAGCCCGAAACCCCGGAGCTTCCTCCGCTCCGCTCTATCCAGCCCCGGCCACCCGATCCTTCAAGGCACGACTGACAAAGCACTCGCCTGGCAGCTGCGGGTTTCACAATTCCAATTGGAACAACTGGGCTCGTTCAATCCCACCAACGAAACGGGCCACTGTTGTACGATGCGTTCGCATCAATCGGGTGGAATCAGCGTCCTGAAGTCTTAAGATTGATTGCGGAGGGACGCCACGGCAAATGTGGCGTCAGCATTGCAGAGTTCTTTCGATGACGAATTCATTCGGCCGCAGCGTTCTCTTCTTTTATGAAGCACCAACGCACACCATCAGATCCGGTGATGACGCAGCTGTTGGCTTCAGTCTCAAACGTCGGCGGAACGTCCGACTTTGGCGAACGCGCTGAAATTGTCTCACGTTCAATCGTGATCCGGATTGTGTCCCCTTGATGATTGAAAGCGTGCCATGTCCCCGTTAGCAATCCCTTGGGCAGGGGAATCAGTGCATCCTCGTTGGCATTTGCCTTCAGCGGTGCACCGTCCTTCTCACCGATAACATCGGTTAACGCATGCGCAACTGGAGCTTGGATGCGTGCGCTTTCGACTGCTGCGGAGACGCTGACTCCGGGGACTTTCGATCGGGCAACGATCTGACGCAGCTCTGAGGGACGGTCAGCGTCCCATATGGCCATAAAGGCCGCTGTGACCAGCAAAAGCAAGAAGACACGAGCGTTCATTGGAGCAACTTTCCTGAAGGCGCAGAATTGCGAATTCTGGAAAGTCTTATCGTCATTGCGGGAAATTCGCGTTCGGCAAAATCTGCCAACTGGTTGTTCTGTCGCCCTGTTCGCTCGAAGGAAACCTGCTTGTACCTGCAAAGCCGGTCATGCGGGATAACTGCTTCCTGAGTCGGTTGACGTGATCAAATGCGGGCTTTTACTTAGTGTAAGGCAGCGCGACGGGTTTGCCTGAAGATGCATGATCAGGGATTGGCAATGGCGGCAACAACGGTACCTCGAAGCTTATTGGCTCAAGCGGAATCTCTGCTTGCGGAGAACCTTCAGGCGAAAGCGGATCGAACAGCTCGGTTTTTGGTGACGATAGATCCGGATCTGTTGGAGTCATATCCTGTGGCATTGGCATTGGAAGGGGATCGTTGGGACTCGGTGGCATCGGGGCAGGCTTCACACTGGAATCTGGCGGAACAGGCATAATGTGCGGGCCAGATGGTGCAAACGTCCGTGCCTCGCTCCCCTGCGAATGAATGACGGCGTTGTTCATTGATGGTGAGTGTTGAAGGCCAGCACCCTCCCAACCGCCGCCAGAAGAAAACGTAGAGCCGGATGAAACTTGTTCCCCGCAACCACATCCGCTGGGGCTTGGCATCGCTGAATAGGCACCTGAATCAAATGTACCATCAATCTGCCAGTTTGATGTCATCGCCAACGAGCACGAATCGCAACCGCAGGCGGCTCCGGAATTCCAGGCTGGTTGACTACAAACGGCTTGTGGGTTCATAGATTGATCTGCAGTAAACCAACCAGATGCACACTGCGACTCATTGCAAAAAACAGCACCGCAGCTTCCTATGCCGCAGTCGTTTCGATGCGGCCCGGCAAACACGGACGACGCTGAATTACGAAACTTCGTAGCCATCTGTTTTAGCGGTCTCTGACGGGAATGTTGATTGCAATTTGCTTGACAGCCCTGATCGCCGGGGAACAGCGGAGGTGTGCAGGAACAGACATTCGATCCGCCGCAGTTGACGGGAGAATTCCCAATAAGGCCATGTTCACCGCAACCACATCCGTGGTGGCGATTCATGCTGCAGCCGACTAAACCAGCAGTCAAGAGACAGGTCAAAACTAATAGGCGATTGAACATGCTACTTATTCCAGTGATGACAACAACGTCGGATCAATGCGAGCATTTCGCAACCAGATCCGACGTATCCCGTTCATCGGCGATTTGAATTGGTAAGCTTTAACGATTGCACAGAGATTTCCGATAATAGCGACTTTTCTAGGTGCCTCGATGTTTGGTGAAAAGCGAACAAAGAGATAAAATCCGGCAAAATGTGCCGCAGTGAAAATGAAGTTCGCCCTCGTCGCATGTTCACGAAGAGACCCTTTCCCCAATGTCATCGAATTCACCATCGCAGCCAGCAAGAAGTGCAGCTGATTTAAGCAGCGTCGTTATCCATTGCGAAAATGCCACGATCTCTGGCCACCGATCAACAATGCTGCGGCGAATCGGGATCATGCTGTTGATCGCCTCGCTGCTTCTGAACGTTTGGTTTATCTGGCAGCCATTTTCATATGAACGCCCCCGAATCGCTGAGCAACATCTACAGGGCACGGCCGGTGCTTCAGACCGCATCGCAGTGATCAATTTTGAAGGGACGATCAGTCCACCGTTTACCAGTCGATGGCTGCGGCAGCTGAAGCAGGCTCAGGAGGATAAATCAATCCGTGGCGCACTGCTTGTAATTGACAGCCCCGGCGGTTTTGTCGCCGACAGCCATCAATTGTATCGCGAGATTCAAAAGCTGGCCAAAGTGAAACCCGTCAACGTGGCAATGAAGCGCATTGCTGCATCCGGGGGGTATTACATCGCGATGGGCATTGGCAAAGAAGGCGTGATCTATGTCGAACCGACGACCTGGACGGGATCGATTGGTGTTATTATTCCTCGTTACAACGCAACAGACCTGGCAGAAAAATTCGGCGTCAAGTCTGAACCGCTCGTCACTGGTCCGTTGAAGGACACCCTGAATCCATTTCGCGAAATGTCAGACCATGAAAAGACTGTCTGGGGCGCTGTTATGGAGGATGCATTCAGCCGCTTTGTGACTGTAATCGCGGAGAATCGCACCGGCCTCGACGATACTGCTGTTCGAAAGCTGGCAACAGGTCAGATCTACACGGCGAATCAGGCCGTTGAGAACCGCATGGTGGATAGAATCGGATACGTCGAAGACGTTCTGGATGAAATGGCCAAGACATTGAATCTAACGTCCTATGACGCGATTGAGTACCGATCTTCCCCAGGACTTGTCGACATGATCATCGGCGCGAATGCGGCAACCCCCAAAACTCTGAGTGATCAGATTCTTCAGGCCAGCGTCCCGCAGGCAATGTACTACGCTTCCTGGAATCCATGGATTCCGTAGGTTTGCTGCGTATCGACTTTCGATGTAGACAGGACAGATAAATAAAAGAGGCTCGACCCAAAAAAAGGGTCGAGCCTCTGGTTGCAAACGCTCAGAGCACGGCTCAAGCAACCTGCGTGTCGTTGACTGATGGCTGTGTCCCTGTCGCGTTGAACTGGTTATTTGACAGATTCTGCTGCTGAGGGAGATGGTGCAGTTGGTGCAGGTTCAACAGGTGCTGCTGCAGGTGCCGGGCCATGATCGGCCACTGGCGCGATATGCTGAACATCGGAAACACCGCAGCTGCCTGAACAGCTGGAGCATGATGACGCAGAAACAACTCCGCAACCTGACGGGCAATGCTTTTGCGGCTTAACACATTTCTGCTTCGGACAACGAACCTTTGCAACACGAACAGGTTCACATTTGCTGCAGCCTTTATTAACGCGTGCACTTGCGTCGTTGGTAATGAAACCAAAGACCATCGAGAACACAGCAACGCTAATCATTAACTTCTTCAACATAGATGGACTCCGTAATTGTAGTAAGCGGTAATGGCACAAATCTGTGGGAGGGTCACAAGAATCTACAACATGGATCGCGAGCGTCGTTATCGATTCGAGCAAATCCAGCAGTTTGGAAACGGAAGTAAATGGATTGATTGCAAGCGAACTATTCTCGCAGCTGTCCGAACGAACCGCGTTACGTAGTTTACATTTGAACATGCCGTTCGCGAAGACTTTGCCTGGCCTGAGGTTAGTCATGCCAATCGCCCGTATCGAATAAAGAGACTGGCCGGCTCGCACACATCATCTCGATACTGTCTTGAATCGAGCGTACATCTCTTTTCCAATCGCGACACGGTCTCTAATCTGAGTTTTCGGCAGAGACTCAACACGGTCAAGATCAGCGAGAAGCAAGTCCGAAAGTTCAGTCTCGGTCTGTTTCAGTGCGACAATATCCGTTCGCAGTTTCTTGAGATCGAACAGATGAATTCCAGCGGCATCGGCATCCGCGAGTGTCAGTCTCACTCGATCATACATTGTGATCTTTGCAACGGCAGCAGCTTCGCGATCGGGTTCCTGTTGCGACTGACAACCCAACAGTGCATTTGCAACGAAAAGCATTGCGAGAAGTTGAGACGAAATGCAGACGAATCCAGACTTTGGCACAGATGACTCCTTTATTCGGTTATTCGTCTTGTCCTACGACGTGCGGCCGGAACAAATCCGCCAGCCCCCAATTGACTTGAGCCTGAGGCGCCGGCGGGATCGTGAGCAACAAAAAGGCTAGCGTGTCTGGCTCAGCAGGTGCATCTCCTTATGCCAGTCGGCCCCTCGCGTCGGCCAATTCTAACCGTCAAAGAATGCCGCTGCCAATGTGAGTTCCGTAAATGTTCCTTGAAGTTCCGGGTCAAGGTTGGTGTAATTAAGGGCGTCGAGACGTGTATCCTCAACCGCTTCGTCAAGTTCAACTTCCCGTACCATAACCAGTAAACGAGTTGTGCTGATGCCCTGACCCAAATG
>JANOZG010000675.1:0-7400 GCA_031429275.1 Planctomycetota bacterium | reverse complement strand
AGCCCATGCTCATCGTCACTGTCTTCAATTCTGTGTATGCCGCCAAGCCGGCTTCGCCGAGTTCTCGGCCGATGCCGCTCATTTTAAATCCGCCAAACGGAGCGGCTGCGTCGAAGACATCGTAGCAGTTGACCCAGACTGTTCCGGCTCGCACGCTCGCCGCGACCTGATGTGCCTTCTTAACGTCTCGCGTCCAGACGGCAGCCGCAAGACCGTAGCATGTGTCGTTGGCACGCTTGATGACTTCTGCTGTGTCCTTGAATTTCAGGATACTCAGAACCGGGCCAAAGATTTCTTCCCGAGCGATGTCCATGGAATCGGATACGCCGGTGAACACTGTGGGTTCGATAAAGAACCCTCGATTGCCGCGGCGTTCTCCTCCGGTCACACAGTTCGCTCCCTGTTCCTGACCTCGCTTGATGAATCTCAGGATCTTGTCCAGTTGAGCTTGATCAATCTGTGGGCCCTGACTGGTTTCTGTATCGAACGGGTTGCCCAGCACGCGTTGCTGAGCACGCTGAACGATTCGTTCCACAAATGCGTCATGCACGGATTCTTCCACAAACAAACGACTGCCGGCACAGCAGCACTGGCCCTGATTGAAGAACAATCCAAATTCCGCCCCTGCTGCAGCAGCATCCAGGTCTGCATCGGCAAACACGATGTTCGGGCTTTTGCCACCGAGTTCAAACGTAAGTCGTTTCAACGTGTCAGATGCATCCCGCATAATTATTTTGGCAGTCAGACCTTCGCCAGTGAATGCAATTTTGTCGACCTGCGGATGTTTGACCAACGCCGCGCCGGCGGTGGGACCGTATCCTGGGACAACGTTTATGACACCCGGCGGAAATCCAGCTTCCAATGCGAGCTCAGCCAGTCGCAGGCAGCTGAGCGGGGTTTGTTCCGCTGGCTTTATTACGATGGTGTTTCCGGTCGCAAGTGCCGGACCCCATTTCCACGCAACCATGAGCAGTGGAAAGTTCCATGGAATAATCTGGCCACAGACTCCTATTGGTTCGCGTCGTGTGTAGCAAAAATAGTCGCCACGAATTGGAATTGTATTCCCCTGAATCTTGTCGGCCCAACCGGCGTAGTATCTCAGGCAGTCAATCGCCAGCGGCAAGTCAGCCGCTCGGGAATCATTAATTGGCTTACCATTGTCCAGGGTCTCAAGAGCAGCCAATTCGTCCAGATGTCGTTCAGCCAGATCTGCAAGTCGATTCATCAGTCGTCCGCGTTCGCGGGCATCCATGCGAGACCATGGACCGGTCTCAAAGGCAGCCCGCGCGGCGTGAACGGCCAAATCCACGTCTGCAGCGTCACCTTCAGCAACTTCACAGATCACTTCCTCAGTCGCGGGGTTAATCGTTTGAAACGTCTTTCCACTCACGGATGGGCGAAATTCGTCGCCGATCAGGATGCCTGTCTGACGAATCTGAGGGGCGGTGGCTGGCTGTGATGCAAAGCTTGTGGACATAAGCATGCTCCTGAAAGGGGGACAAAAATCCTGAGCCTGGCCGATGGAAACTTCAACCGGACACGCTGCGCGGCGGAGTTTGTAGTATGCCATTGCCGAAACAAAAATGCTACGCAACGACGCTGACAGGCAAGTAAGCGTGGTTGCAGTTTCTGTGCAGGCAGATTTGTCACACGACTGCATCCTTCAGAGCGGTTGAACGAAGGTTCAACTGCGTCGCGACGGTGGTGTGTAGACTGCAGCAAATCCGATGTCCGTATTCAGGGCTTGTGATGCGTCGGATCGCCGGGCTTCGATGCGAATTCCGTATGGTTGGCGAACGGCGACTTTGCATCGCACCGAGTCGTCGCTGATGGCTTCACATTCAACTTCCGGAAGTCCTTCCAGCGGAGGTGAGAATGGAACGTGCAGATGAGCTCGTTTCTGACCGACCTCAAAGTAAACTCGAATCGTGCCATCAACCATTTCTCCGCCATATTCATCCTTGATACGTTCCATCTTGACATCGCTGAGTGGCGAAGTGCGAGTGGTTGGTGTGGCTGCGGAAGCCAAGGGCGAATCGATATCAGAGTCACTGTCAAGTAAACTCTGCGCTTCCTCTTCTTTGATCTGGCGATCGAGTTCAAAGATATTGGTTACCGGCGGGGACAACGCTGCTGGTGTTGATGAACGTTGATTAGGCAAACGTGCATCTGGCTGGCGAGTTTCTTTATCGAGTAACGGTTGTACGGCATCTTCGGCCTTCTGAGCCAAACGCGATGGTTCTGTGACAGTGTTAAACTCTGCGACCACTGACATGAGTGCGTCGTCGAACGTTGCAGAAGAAGCCGATGGAGCCGCCGCCGTCATTGTGCCCGCGTCCAGCATTGCGTCCGCAATTGACGGAGCCGCAGTCGCTGTTGGCTGTGGAACAACGGGAGGCGAAAGTGAATTCAATGGAGATTTCCCCAACGTCGAGGCTCGGGAGGACTGAGTGACATGAGTCGGTGAAGACAGAGTCTGTCCTGACAATGGTAGTTTTGGAGCGGAGGTTAATGTGGCTGCTGACTTTGAAGTCTTCGGAGTGCCTCCAGAAACCGATGACACGTCCAGATACGAAGGTGCTGGTGGCGGGGACGATGTGATCGGCCGAGATGAGGCTGGAGTCTGAAATCCCACGGATGGTGCAGTTCGACTGCCTGGTTCGGTCAATGGTCGTCGCCCGGTGGAGGCTGGATTTGTCCCTTCTGCAGTTTCAGAAGTTGGATTTGGTGAGGTCGTTGCAGGTTGAAAATTTGGCGCTCTCGATTCGCGCGGCGCGAAAGCGGACCGTGCCGTCATTGGTGGTCGAGAGATGCCTGACGTTGGCGATTCGGATGGAATCGCTGCTGGCATCGACGGGGATTGTGGCAAAAGCGGTGGCGTCAACGACAATGGCGAAACTGTTGGCGGAAAAAACTCATGCACTGACCCACGTGAAAGTTCTTGATTCGATATCTTGGGGCGCTCGCGATTTTCATTTTGATAGCGATCATTCAACGAAGAATCTCTGGCCGGAGTAATAACGTTGGTCACTTCCCGGGCTGATTCGTCTCGATACCCTGCGCCACGATGGATTGTTTCAGCATTCAACGGCGGGGACATCGGTTCACGCAGCGGCGATGTTCCAGGACGAGCCTCAGAGCCTCGCGATCGGCTTTCTGAGTAAGTTGATTTTCGTGTCGAACCCACCTGGCTTAAAGTACGCCCGGTTCCGTAAAACGGATCGGTCCATGGATCACGCGCGGTGCCGGTGGAACTCGTCGACTGGCCAGCGTCGCGGCGGAATTCCCGATCAGAATCAGTGCCGGTCAGAGTTCGGGATGATCGTGGCACCAGACTTTGCAGGTCAAGCGTCGGTTCTTCTACGTCCAAAGCAGACAGATAACAGTCCGTCAGTGGCTGCAGGTAAGACTTTCGATCACGCGGGACGGCAAATACTTCATCTGGCAACGGACTTAGAATTGCTATTAAGCCAAACACAAATATTCCCAGAGTCAGCCAGCCTCGCAATGGAGACGACGGCGGCATCAAATGATAGGCTATGAAGCATGGTGGAATCAGAGTCAGCATGCCAGAGAAAAACAGGGCTGGTGATTCTTCCGCCGATCGTCGTTCAGGCGCATACAATAGCCATCCAAATATCGCAAGGAAGGCGGAGTAGGCAGATAACATTAGAGCCGCAGGTTCCCATGCCTGAATTCTGATGATGCCGTTTTCCTGCCCGTACCACAGCAGCCCTGCGATGACGACCAATGAAACCCAGGCCATGATTGCCAGTGCGCGACGACTTTGAATTCTGCGACCGTGTGAAGATGTCATGAAACGGCCTCCTGCCCTCTGTTGTTTATGCTCACTGCGGTGCTTTACCAGAATTGGCAGACCACCTGAATTGACGCAATTTAGCGTAGATGTCACAAATTCGGCAAGCCTGCAAGCGAAATCACTGGCGATTCGACCTACCTTCATGGGAGATCGATTATGATCGGCGAGTCGAGAGGCTCGTTTGGGTCAAAGGCTCGCAGCCCTCGTTATTCTGCGAGCGGTCGAAATTGAGGTGTGGCTTCGGCGAGAGGGGGATGTTAATCCCCTGATTGTTGGCCTCACGAAGAATCAGGGGACGCACGTCCCCCGCTCGCCTTAATTCAGCCCGCGCGATACATAGATCTTTCTACCAACGCGGAGTTTTATAAGAAATGACTGCGGTCACTCGAAAACAAAAACTGGAAACCATGCTGCTGGCTTCACCCAACGATCAGATGTTGCGATACATGCTGGCGATGGAACTGGACAAGACGGCGGAACACGATCGCAGCCTCGAGTTGTTTGGGAGCTTAATCAACGAAACACCGCCGTATGTTCCCGCGTTCTTGATGGCTGGTCAGCTGTTGGCCAGGCTCGAACGCCTTGATGAAGCAAGATCGATGTATCGCTCAGGGGTTCTGGAAGCTCAACGGCAAGGTAATGATCATGCCGCTGGCGAAATGACCGGCTTCCTGCAGTCTCTTGACGTGTAGAAGAGTGCCGTCGACTATCAGTATTGAACATACGTCCTCGTTCCATTGTTCCCGACACATGGAAATCATCCTGCTGTCGCCGGAATAGCGAGGTTGCCGATTCGCAGTTCGTGGAAGGATTTGTTGAAATTCGCCCGTTCGAGCACGCTAAGGAAAAGGCTTGCCGGGTCCAACTACAGTATATGGAGTTTTCCAGGATGTCGATGCGCGATCTTGAAGAGTCAATCGGGTTTGTTTCATGTCAGTCAAGTGAGCAGGAAACAGAATCTCGTGAGAGCATTACCCGATACATCGTGCTTAAGCTCCTTGCCAACGGCTTGCCGATTCCAAAGTGCTTTGAAGACCATGATCGACTTGGCGCACCGCGGCTGTTGAGTACGTACCACAATCGTCTTAAGCGACTTGATGCGATCCACTGTCCTGCCGACACTCGCATTGAAGCTTTTCTACGCCGATATTTCGACCGCGTCAAAGGCTGCAGCGCGCTGCGACTGCCGGATCTGACTGTAATTCTGGATCGACACGGGATCGCTCGGCAACTCTCACTGCCGCACGATGCTGACGAATATGAAAACGAGTTTGGAGCCTCTTATCGAGTTCGCAACGGAGTGTTGCATAACCCGGCTAATGATCGGCGTACGACTGAAGGAACATTCCATGTGACGGAAGGCGGCCTGGCGATTCCGCGTGACAAAAAGGCTGTGCCGAAGCAAGCGTTCGCGGCGCTGTTTAAACACGCCCTGAATCCACCAGCGAATCTGTTGCAACTTCCATTTACACACAATGATCCTAAACCCGCCAGTGCGTTCGTGTCTTTGCTGATCCGTCCGATCTTGTGTCCTGCCGTGCCCGGATATTGTGCCCAGCAGTCGATGGAGATTCGTCTGTTTGTCCCGGGTGCATTGGTGAGCAATCTGGATTTTGTTGAGTCGATATTCGGTAACTCAGGCGATCCGTTTCTTCCCATTCACGATGCGGCGCTGGATATTGAACACTGGAGCGGCCACACAGGCTGCATTATTCTTGCACCGCATTTGGTGCGAGTCACCAAGAAAGATGCTGGGCTGCCGTCGTGGGAAGACGCGACCGATCGACAACGTGAAGATGGGATGTGCTGGAAGTCTGAAGACGAAAAATACAACGAAGGTGTGCCATTCAAGCTTACGTGCCGAGATGAAGAAGGGGTCATTGTCACGCTGATCGCCGACAACTATTACGGCTACTGCAAAAAAGAGGTGAAGACACAGCTGAGTTACGCAGCCAATTTGTCGGGACAGGTTGAAGAGGAGCACGCCGGCGGGGCGATGGCGTTTGCCAGCTTCAACCTGGGTGAAGTATTCAATGCCGACAGCAAGCGCTACAACAACCGTACGTTTGCTGATGTTGCGCGGGACTATTCGTCGCTGATGCATGTGCAGCCGGAAGGCTACGCGATTGACGCGACTCATTCGAACGTGATTTACGTTTCAGAAAATGCTCGATTTACGGTCAGCGATCAGCGCGTCACATGGCATATCAACAGCGTGACCCACGACATCCCATTGCGTCCCGGATACATCTACATCACACCTTCGGGCTACAAAGTTCGGCTCGAAAAACATCCAGCCGCTCCGTCGTGGCGGTTGATTGGTACGCTGTTCGAAGGTGTCTTCTGCCATAAACCTTGTACTGTCAGTGGCGGCGGAAAAAGCGAAATCAGCAAGTCCATTGCCGATTATCTTCTGCATGGTCCGGTCTTTGTGGCCGATGCCGAAAATGATCTGGATCTGGTTCAGCAGATCTTCGACCGGGACTATTCTGATCGCTGGCATGCAAATGGAAGTGTGCAGCCCGACTACGCTCGAAAGCCCACTCGCAAACTGTTGGACAAAAGCCGATCACTTGGCAGCGTAATCAAGTTGCTGACTCCTTCTACAGACTATACAGATGCTTATAACGCATGGTTGGAAGGAATCCCTGACCACATTTATGCCATCGTGTTTGTTATCAAGCGTATGCACACTGGAGATCCCAGCGATTGGCGTAAAAATTTCTCCGTTGACATCGTGAATGGTCATCCGGGGCATGAATTGAAGTATGGCGATCGTAAACTGGTTGGAACCTATCTGCGAGTCGGTCTGTTTGGTGAAAGCACGTGGCGAACTTACAAGCTTCGACAGGATTTTGCTCCGGCTCAGAAAGTGCAAACAGAAGACGATATCACGGCTTCAGTCGTGGTTCCACGGCGTTTTTTACAGCACCTTGGCGATGTCCTGACCGAAGAAACCAGCTACAAATTTGTTCGCAACTGCGAGTATCGACTATTCCAGCGGCCTGACGACGCTGTGCATCGAGGTCTCGATAAACAAACGGAAGCTGATCTTGCACGGTCTGACAATTTCATCGTGAACTTTGAGCCGTTGTCGCGAAAACGTGTGAATGAGATTTGTGATCGTCCGGTCGATCTTAGTCAGTTCACTCAGCCGATGCAGCAACTTCTGCACGGCATGCAGAAGGCCGACGACAGCTATGTGGTGTGTTCAAATACTCCGCGTCTCGTGAATGGAGTGCCAAGTCGCAATCCGCGATATCTTCAGCCGCGACCGACGTTGATCGATCCCGTCAATCTTCATATTGCAGAGATGGGGATTCGTCTGTCGCGAGCCGTACCGGTTGATAAACCCGTGCATACGCCAGTGCAGGCGATTCTGATAGGTCGTCGTAATAATCCTCCAGAGCAGGCTCGAGGTATTCGAGCGTTGGCCGTCTACAATCCGATTCATTATCAGGAGCTGCCAGAGCTGTTCATGGACTTTGTGAGCGCACTCACGGGCAAGAGTCCATCGACGACAGGTGCCGGCAGCGAAGGCGCACTTACAAAAGGGCCGTTTAACTGCCTGCGTCCAATT
>JANOZG010000674.1:0-8965 GCA_031429275.1 Planctomycetota bacterium | reverse complement strand
TGCAGCGACGTTCCCGTGAAACCGAACGGCAAAATAAGATTTCTGACGGCATTACATGAGACAGGAAACGGTGGCACCGATTTGTGCCACGACGTTAAG
Source organism: Planctomycetota bacterium (assembly GCA_031429275.1). Lineage (GTDB taxonomy): Bacteria > Planctomycetota > Planctomycetia > Planctomycetales > Planctomycetaceae > SXXK01. The sequence continues at coordinate 8,866 of JANOZG010000674.1, read as the reverse complement.
GATTCATATGTGGGTTAAACGATGCAAGTTCCTTAAAGGCGTTGCTGAAAGGGAAAGAAGGTGGCCGGACACCGGATGTGCGGCGGTATTTGCTGAACTGAGCTCTATCAAATCCTCAATGGCGTTGAGCACATTCGCGATTTGGAATTCCTGATTTGAAATTGGACGTGATTCGTTCGTTGATGCCGAAACGCGGTCAGCACTTTGAGTCCTGGCGGTGCATTCCCTGCATCCGGGCGGTGGCGGGCTGTTCGCACTTGTGGCAGACTTGCAGTCCGATCTCACTGCTGTGATGATCTCCGTTTTGATACGGGTGTGCCGATTGCAAATTTGGCACGTAATCATGATGAGAACCGCGTGGTCAATTCCGAGTGAGGACTTGATGATGAAGATGAAACAGCAGCAAGAACCCCAGATGCAGTCTCGCCGTGAAATGTTGCAACGTACACTGGCGGTCAGTACGGCAATTGCTTCGGCGGCGGTTTCAATCAATGAAATCTTCGCCACACAAAGTTGCACTTCTTCCGCCGTTCAGGACGTCGTTGTCGATTCAGATCCTTTTCAGCTCAACTATGTTCTGGCATCCTGCATGTATGGCTACATGTATGTGGGAGAGATTCTGCCGGAAGTTTCAAAGACCGGTGCAGGACATATTGATCTCTGGCCCAAGCGGCATGGCAATCAACGCGAGCAACTGACGGATCTTGGCGAAGAAAAGTTCGCTGACATGCTGAAGCAGCACAACGCGCAACTCGGTTGCATCACCCAATATGCACTGGGACCGTTTGGACTAAAGGACGAATTTCAACTCGCCAGGCGTTTTGGCTGCAAGTTGATTGTGACCGGTGGCGAAGGACCAAAGGGCCTTGCAGGTGCGGAGTTGAAATCCGCGGTCAGCGTTTTTGTCGAACAGATGAAACCGCATCTTGAAGCTGCTGAAGAATGTGGCGTCACGGTTGCCATTGAGAACCATGGGAACAATCTCTTCGAAACGGCCGATTCGCTGCGATATCTTCGAGATGTCAATCCACCGAGAAATCTGAAAATAGGATTGGCTCCATATCATCTCAATCAGGATGCTGAGGAACTGGCGACGTTGATTCGCGATCTCGATGACCGGATTGCCATGTTCTATGCATGGCAGCACGGCAACGGTTGCATGACGCGTCTGCCTAAAGATGAAGAATTATTGCAGTTGCCTGGTCGCGGTAAACTGGACTTCGCGCCAATGCTGAAGGCACTGAGGGATATTCAGTACAAGGGCTGGACGGAAATCTTCATGCACCCTGTCCCAAGGGGGATTCCAATTCTGGAAACCGCCGAAGAAGTCACTGCTGAAATCAATAGATCGCGAAAATACCTCACCGAATGCATCGGAAAAATCGGAAGAGCCTGAATTCTGCCTCTCGTTGACAGGCAAGTGGCAAGACTTTGTGAAGCCCCGCGGATTGATTCAAAGCGAGGCCTGCAAATGTCCGAATCTGTCGTCGGAGGTACTTTTTACCAACAGGGTCGTACATACATTTGAACCTCTGCGGCGGGCGCCTGGGATTTGCGCCATTCTGACGATTGTTCCGCCGCTTTTCACGGAAGAGTTGACTCATAGCGAACTTCGGCAAAGTCAGGGCTCTTCCGGAATGCAGTCGATTCACAGGATTTCGCGAGCCATTTGGCTTAGCATCACGATGTTGCTGTCTACACAGGCAGCCGTGGATGCACAGGTTTTGACCGAGCAGCCAGACCTCCATCTGAACTCGGTCATTTCCGATCCGGGCACATCGCCGCCGCCTTGTGTTCCCCCCGGCTATTGGATTGTTGATTCGTACTCGTCGCCGCAGGATTTTGAAACGTCAGCGCCAGTCTTTTGTTCCAGAGTGACGTGGTACGATCGGTGTACGGGGTTCCGTCGCACGAGCATCGACGAACTCACTCAGACCATTCAGCCCGGTATTCCCGTCTGCATCTTTTGCCACGGAAGCTTTGTTAGCTGGGAAGATGTGTTGAATGAATCCTGTGAGACCTGGAAATGGCTGCATAAGGCATGCCCGAACCAGCAGATTCAAATGATCTACTTTTCATGGCCCAGTGATCGTCCTGTGATTTCCCCCATCATTCAACTTGATGTCAATCGCCTTGGCCGCCGTGCTGGCCGTAACGGTTTTTACATGGCAAGTCTGATACAGCAGATTCCTTCCGAGTGCCCTGTTTGCCTGATTGGTCACAGCCATGGAACGCGAGTCATCACGTCTTCGCTGCATTTGCTGGGCGGAGGTTCGGTCGAAGACTATACCCTGAAATCCGGCCCATATCCAAAGCATCGACTTCGAAGCGTGTTTGCCGCATCAGCCATGGATCACAACTGGATGAATCCTGGCTATCGCTATGATAGAGCGTTATGTTCTGTTGAATGCATATTGAATCTGCGAAATTCCTGTGACCCGGCTCTGTTCATCTACCCGCTGCGTCGACCGTTTTCCGGTGGTGCTCTGGGGTATACCGGCGTGACACGACGTGATCGAAATCAGCTGGGACACTCCGGAAATCGAATACATGAGCTCAACCTGAATGAAGAAATCGGGCCACGCCATTATTGGCCCAGCTATTTCAGAAAGGACTGGCTGGCCCATGCCATCAGGAGTTATCTATTCTTTGATGAATACTGAACGTGTCGCAATGCGAACTGTTATACTCTAACTTCGTGCAATCGCGGTAGGGACGTGAAGTTCTATCCACAATTGTTGACAGACCCGCATACGCAGCATTGACGGCATCACGCATGTGGCATGTAAATGGCAGCCTGGTCGAAGGATTCTCGTAGCTCGTATCAGCCTGCTTCAGGACGCGTTTGTGCTGCTGGCGATTTTTCAGAACTAATGTGTCATCGAGGATTATGCTCACGGCCGTGCTGCATTTTTGCGGGGGCAACTTCGACATCAGGAATTGCGACAGGTGTGATCTCGCATTCGCGATTATCGTGATCGACGTGGTAAGTCGTCATGGTTCTGGCGAACGTCATGGCCACTTCGGACCGTTGATCCGTGGCTACCAATGCGAAGACTCCCGAAGTGGTGCTAAACACAAAAGGAACCGGGGCGGACACGACGGGGCATAGCGGCGAGGCGAAATGACTCGGAAAACACGGTTCTTAAACGGAAACCCAATAAAAAACACCACCCCAAGCAAAGGCTTGAAGAGTGGCGTTCAATGCTCCCAGAAGGAATACAACACCCGTGAAAAACACGGGGGGAATGTAGATTCTGTGGGGAGCGGTGCGCAATGCGGTGCAAACTGGTCTGAAATTCGGGCTCTGATTGCCAATTGTGATGACTTACCGAAAGAAATTCGGGGCCAGTTGGTGGCGTTGGGTGACAAGTACGCTTTGTCTGAATTAGAGTCTGCGACTCTACCGCCCGAGGGGTAGCCTCAGATTCTGCTTCAAGTGTTCCGCGATGTAGTTAGGGAATTCTACAACATCGCCTCAACCTGAAACCTGCCCCATGTCTTCCCGAATCGTTGCGACTTGCCCCACATGTAGTGCGAAACTTTCCGTTGCAAGTGAGAACGTCGGCAAGCACCTGCGGTGTCCTAAATGCCAATCGATGGTTCAAGTACCCGAGGCAACTGCCGACATAGTTTCGCCACTCGACGAAACTCAACTGTGGAAAGTTGCAATCGGAATCAAAAAGGGCGGACCATTCAGCAAAGCAAAACTGAAGCAACTGGTTGATAATGAAAAACTACCGGCCGACGCTTTTGTGCGAGACCAGGACGGCGCGGCAGATTGGTCAGAGGTTCAAACTTGCGGTTGGTTGTTTGACTTTCCAGAACGTCGGGCCGTGCGCTACTGCCCTGAGTGTGACTGCCGAGTCATCATTTCAGGAACGTCACCGGACAAGCCCTGAAGATGTCCCGAATGCAGCGTTCCGGTCACATTCGTCGATTTTCTGAACTTCACTTCGGATGATCAGCTAGCCCGACTTCCGGTTGAACCGTGGGGGAAATTCGATGTCCTGGTCATCATTGCCGCCACCGTCAATCTGGCTGCAGGATTCTTTGGGGCATTGTCGTTGCTTTGGAATCCGCCATTCGCTGTGCTTATGGGTTTCATTTTTCTGGTTTTTTGGGGTGGTCTGTTCAGCGTTACATTCCATCACCGGAGTCAGACAAGCAAGTGCCGTTGTGTCTGGTGGGCCGTGAGTTTCGGTCGGGTAAATTGCTGCGGGTTTGGATTGATGATTCAGCCGAGCCCCAGCAATGCCCGATTCCGACCGGCCCGGATGTGTTGTTCGTCGCGTATTACGCAAGCGCGGAGCTCGGTTGCTATCTCGCCAACCGATGGCCGCTGCCGTAGCGTGTGATCGACTTGTATTGTGAGTTTCGGAATCTGACGAACGGATTGGCTACGCCGTGCGGAAGTGGATTGCTCGGGGCCCTGGCGTGGTTTGGGCTCGATGCCATCGACGCTGCGGAGAAAGACGAACTCCGCGAACTTGCGATGCGTGGTGGTCCATATACGCAAGCCGAACGGGTGGCGTTGTTGGACTATTGCCAAACAGACGTTGATTCATTGAATCGGTTGTTGCCGAAGATCGGGCCGACAATCAATGTGGCCCATTCGTTAAACCGGGGCCGGTATATGGCTGCTGTGGCTCGCATGGAATGGGCCGGGGTTCCAATTGATAAAAACAGCTGGCGTTGTTTCGGGAACACTGGACGGCAATTCAAAGTCGTTTGATTGCTGCCGTCGATGTTGACTATGGTGTGTTCGTGCCGACCAATTCAGCGTTTGACCCTTCGATCCAATTCGGGCAAGCGGTGGCCGCTGTGGCCGCTGAATGGGAAATCGACCCGCACGAATTGGCCGACGCTGCTGTGATGGTGTGGAATCGGAACCGCGAATCCGAACAGGCGTTCCTTGATGCCAAGCGTTCAGCGCGTAGTGCTACGGGTTTAACTCCGGGGCGGTTGCATCGGTGGGAAGATGCCGGGAAAGATTCTTCGTCATGGCCGGGGCTCGATGAGAACGCAAGAGAACTTGCGGGAACTCACCCGGAACTCGGGATCGGCTACGGTTACGAATCAGACTCGAACGCTGACGCCACCGATTACGCCGGGGCGTTGTGGGATGTGTTGCGTGATGACCGCGATTCAGTTCTGCCAAAACACTCACCGGCGATTCTCCGGGAAGCTGCGGAAATCGTGGTTCGTGGTGGTGACGGCGCAACTGTTGTTCGTCCGATGACGTTCAAAGCCGACCGGTGGGCCGCGTATCTGGCGGCAAACGGGATCCCGTGGCCGCGTTTGGAATCCGGGGCTTTGGCTCTGGACGATGAAACATTTCGGCAGATGGCGAAACGTCACCCGAAACAAGTCGGGCCGATTCGAGAACTACGCCACACGTTGGGCCAGTTGCGTCTGAATGAATTGGCTGTTGGGGTCGATGGCCGCAACCGTTGTTTGTTGTCGCCATATCGGGCTCGAACGGGAAGGAATCAGCCGAGCAATTCGAAATTCATCTTTGGCCCGTCGGCATGGTTGCGAAGTCTGATTAAGCCGGGGCCGGGTCGGGCGATTGCTTACGTCGATTGGTCACAGCAGGAATTCGCGATTGCCGGGGCGTTGTCTGGTGACGCCGGAATGATGGAAGCCTATTCAAGCGGGGATCCGTATTTGACGTTTGCCAAACAGGCCCGGGCCGTGCCGCCGGATGCCACGAAGAATAGCCACCCTGCCGAACGGGCTCGGTTCAAAGTGTGCGCATTGGCGGTTCAGTATGGCATGGGAGAAAAGTCGTTGGCCGCTTCGCTCGGGGAAGCGGAAATTGTGGGCCGTGAGTTGCTGCGGTTGCATCGTCAAACGTATCCCGCTTACCGGCGTTGGTCTCAAGCTGCGGTTGACCATGCGATGTTGTTCCGCCGGTTGCATACCGTGTTTGGTTGGAACTTGTTTGTTGGGCCGGATGCCAACCCACGGAGTCTGGCGAACTTTCCGTGCCAGGCGAACGGGGCGGAAATGCTGCGTCTGGCGTGTTGCCTGATTGTCGAACGCGGAATACGGTTGTTGGCTCCGATTCACGATGCGGTTTTGGTGGAAGGGTCGGTGGATGATATCGACGCCGTGGTGGCGGAAACTCAGGCCGCGATGTGTGAAGCCGGTAGGATTGTTCTCGATGGGTTTGAACTGCGAACCGACGCCGACGTGGTGGAGTATCCCGACCGCTACGAAGACGAACGCGGGGTTCTGATGTGGGGCCGGGTGAATGAGATTTTAGCCGACCTGACTCAACAGCGTTGGCTCTGGTGTATCAATCGGGGCTTGAAGGGGCGGGAAAGGTCCGCTTCACTCACAAGCTGATGCGCCGCTTTGGCGTGGCTCCCCGGTCGGCATCGCGAACCTTGGAGCGGATGCAAGCTGCGGGGCTGGTGCAAATTCATCGAGCGCCGGGATGTTGTCGGGAAGTGGAGATTCTGTCGGGTTAGATTCGTTCAGTCGGGGCACTGAGTTCATATGGAACGGCACCGTGTGGCAAGTTCACATTCCAGAAACGAGATTTTCCGTCCACAATCAGTTCAATACTGCCGGAACATTCTTCCAGAGACTGGGGGGTCTGGAAATAGACTTCCCCTGGTCCAATCTTCGCAAGTGGGATTCGTCGCTGCCCCACAATCAACACGGCGCTGACGTCTGCAGAATAGGATTGTTGGGAGAACTGAGAAACACTCATGGAAATACAATACCAAGATGAATTCAGGCGGTTGCGGAATTATGCAGAACGGCACGGCACACAACTTACGGAGTGCTTTGGCTTTGGTCAAGACGGTCTGGTGTACGCGACAAATAAGGAATCCGTGTTAAAGTGCTTGAGATATGAGCAACTTTACCTAAATGAACGCAACGTTTACCAGCGGTTGGCACTTCTGGAATGCGATGAAATAGCCGGATTCAACGTTCCAAGGCTTATCAACTTTGACGATTCACTTTGGGTTGTGGAAATTCAGATCGTGTCTCCCCCTTTCGTTCTCGACTTCGCTGGAGCGTCGTTGGACAGGCCATCGAGCGTTTTTGCAGAAATGTCCGAAGAAGACTTGGATGAATGGACTGAAGGGCGGATTGAATTGTACGGTGACGACTGGGCAAATGTTGAACAGCTTCTCGCAGAACTCAGAAAGCGAAAAATCTACCTTGGAGATGTGAAGCCCGGAAACATCACAGTGCGCAGAAGTTGACCAACAAACCGGGAAGAAATGCCGTTTCGTTTTAAAGTAGGAAATCATGGTCGTGTGAAGGGGAAAGTTCGATGGCGACAATTGCCCGTGAGAAAAATGGAACGGTTCGAATTTGGTTCGTGGATGCCGCCTGGAAACGCAAGGGCGTTCGAATCGGTAAAGCTACGGACGATTATGCGGAACTGTTTAAGTTGAAACTGGAAGATCTGGTGACCGCCACCATCACGAATACTTCGCCCCGCCCCGAATTGGCGATGTGGGTCATGAGCTTATCGGAGGAACTTCAGGATCGTTTAGCACGTGTCGGGTTGGTGGAAATTGAAAAGGCCGAACCGGAGCCAGCCGCGCCAATGTTGGCAGCGTTCATCGACGATTGGGTGACCAGCCGCCACGATGTGAGACCCGCCACGAAACAAATCTACAGTCGGTCCCGCCATTTTCTGATTGAGTTCTTCGGGGCTGAACGTCGGTTAGATTCAATCACTCGGGGCGATGCCGACGAATGGGCGTTGTTTCTTCGCTCGAAGTTGAACGAAAACACCAGCCGCAAAATGGCCGCGGTGGCGAAACTGTTTTTCAAACGTGCCGACCGCAAGGGGTTGATTGAGTGCAACCCGTTCTCGGATATGCGGTGCAATGTGACGCATGACGAAACGGGCGACTTTACGGTGACGCCGGAGATCGTGCAAAACTGTTTGGCGATGGCTCCCGATGCTGAGTGGCGGTTGATTATCGCTCTGGCGTGTTATGGTGGGTTGCGTGTGCCGTCGGAAATCTTCGCCCTGAAGTGGTCCGCAATTGACTTCGACCGGGGCCGGTTCACGATTCGGAGCCCAAAGACGGAACACTTCACCGGAAAGGCGTATCGCGTGTGTCCAATCTTCCCTGAGTTGCGCCCGTACTTCGAGGAAGCGATGTTGGCCGCAACGGGCAAAAAAGGGCGAATTGATGGGAACCGGTTCGTTGTGGAAACCCACCGCCTGAAATCCGGCAACCTGGCGACTCAGTTCTGCCGAATCATTCGCAAGGCCGGTTTGGAGCCGTGGCCGAACCTATGGCGGAACTGCCGAGCCAGTCGCCAGACGGAATTGGAAAACTCTTTCCCCACCCACGTCGTTTGCGCGTGGCTGGGAAACTCACCAGCCGTGGCCCACCGGCATTATCTCCGGGTGACCGATGGACACTTTGACCAGGCTTTGACCCCTGGTGCGCAATGCGGTGCAAATCCAACCAAAACGGTGCAGAACAACGGGGACCAAGATGGGACAAATCAGGACACAGCACGGGGGCGAATCAACGCGGAAACCCGAGTTTTTCCAGCGAAACCAATAAAAAACGCCACCCCAAGCAAAGGCTTGAAGAGTGGCGTTCAGTGCTCCCAGAAGGACTCGAACCTTCGACCTACGGATTAAGAGTCAGTTGCTCTACCAACTGAGCTATAGGAGCAATGACGGCAGTTTATCGAGATGCTGCCGTGCTGCCAAGTTGCTGGACGGCATTTCACAGGAACTGACAGCCTTTTGATGGTCTGGGTTCACTGTTGGGATTTGTATTCGTCTTTTCGGGCCAATTTTTGTCGCTCGACTGACTAATTTGGAACGGCAAAATCCGGAAATTCGGGTTTCTGCTGTTTCCAAAAG
>JANOZG010000673.1:0-11818 GCA_031429275.1 Planctomycetota bacterium | reverse complement strand
CCTCGCTGTCGCTTCGGGTTGGGATAGACGGAACTTATTTCGGGACTGTTCCTTAGTCCCGGAATCGCATCATGAGATAAAGAACATGTCGAAACAACTGAGCGATCGATCCAAAGATCATCAGTGCACCTGCGACATGAGCAGTCGTGGGCAAATGATGCATAATCAGCGATGTCTCGTAGAGAATGTAGCCACACATCAATGCCACAATTGCGCCAGAGATCAGTGTTCCTGCCTGAAAGCCTCCAAACATACCCAGCGCAGAAAGAATTCCGACGCCCAGAATCGCAAGCCCGCCGACAAACAAAAAGTTTCTAAGGAACGAAAAGTCGGCCTTCGAAAACACTACAAAAAGTGTTAGCCCGCCGGTAATCAGAAGCGTCAAGAATGCGGATTGTCCGATCAGATCCGGGTTAATGCGATTTGCAAGCCAGATGGCCGGGACAGTGAAGATTGATTCCGCCACTGTGAAAAGGCCTAACCCAAGATACTGAAGGGCTGGCCTCGCTCCACTGAATGCCAGACTTTGAGCAATCCAGGTCACAGCCATGAAGCCAATCAAAGCGATCCACCACGTACGGCGACCGAAGAGGCCCAGGATTGTGTCTGCCGCCGATGTGTTAAAGTACAGAAACAGAAGCCCAACCATCAACAGTATCGCACCAAACACATGCAGGTAAACTTTACGAAGAAAGCTCAGACGCTCGCTAAGTGCTGCGTCGACAGCAAACATGTCCTGACTGACAGCGTATGGATTGGAGTCTTGATACATTTTGCGGCCTCGTTGGGTACAGGATTAAGCAATGTCGCGAGGTATTCTATTCGACGCACGGACAATTACCAACTGGAGGGCTGCGGTTCATCAGGCCTGGTGCCACAGGCAAGGCTTTCAGGTCAGCAATTTCAGAGGCGAGACTCTCACATCGACGCCTTCAGAATACGCGATATGACTTGCCGATCTGATGTCCAAAAGATCGCAGCCAAATGGCGTTGTGAGTGTTTGTGATCCGGAAACCGATTTCGGTGTGATGAATTGATACGGGTCGTGATGAACAGCACCGACGCGAAGGCGCTGCTTGCCATTCGATGCAAACAGGACGTAACGCTCGAGAAGAAAGTAATCAAGAGTTCCGCGTTGCGATGTTCTGGCAGGTTCCTTCGGCAGATCGACCGTGATCTCATACTCGGCAAATGGCCGATCTTTCCGTGCGCCGGTGTAAGTCAGTCTGTTGAGTTGGTTTTCGGTGCAAGGGCCCTTTGAACTCATCGACATAGCTGCGTACTGATAAGGTAGATGCCAGAACCTGCGAGCGACATTAACGGCAAGTCGCGAGTTGGCATCCAGACTAAAAAACCAGACGCCAGCAATTGCGCGTTCATCAACAACATAGGTCCGCACGTTTGTTTCCAGAAACCACGAAATCCCCGGCACGGGTGGTGACCACCACGGCCGAATGCGCTCCATGGAAAACGGCACAACTCCCAGCCATGCGGAGCCGTCAAACTGCTGAATCGTGAGGCCAACCGGAAGTTGGCGCTGCAACAAATCAGGATCCACTCGCCAATGGATGAATGTCAGTTTGGACCAACGTTGGTAACCAGCAGTTTTTGAATCGGCTTCGATGGGGGCCGATCTGAATTCAAGCGAATTCATAACAGCGGTTCCTGCGAGAAAAGAAAAAGTTCAGTCCGGGCGTACGAGTCGAACCGTCATTACTACGAATACGTAACGCGGTTTACGTTTGAGTGCGACATTCCATCGGTCGAACTGCAGGGAGAAGACTTGCCCCGCGCTCCGAGTATTTCAAGATGGGACAATCCGCAAGGGTGGGTGACCAGCAGCGCGTGGGCACACTAAAATGCTTGCGATTTAGCCGGTAACCAAAATAAAAAAGCTCACAGAATTCTCTGTGAGCTTTTTCGGGGATTCATGAAGCGGAGAGACAGGGATTCGAACCCTGGGACCCCATTTCTGGAGTCACATCATTAGCAATGATGCGCATTCGGCCACTCTGCCATCTCTCCGTGTGTCGCTGAGACACTGTCACATGATAATCGGTTCGCATTTGGACGCAAGTTCAGCCCGATTCCTGCCAATTGTCAGGAATTCGATACCTGAAGGCACGTTTTTGAATTTCGGCCTGGCCCTATGTGTTTGAAGAAAACTGTTCTGCAAATTCCAGGACGATTCCGTCCACGATTTGCTTCAAATCGGGCAACTGAGCCTCCCTGAGGAACCTGTAGTTACTGCGATTCAGAGATTCACGATTGCGGAGTGTACCCTTTGTGGCAATTTCCAGAATGTGCATATCAGAAAAAGGACGGACCAGAATCTCAAGGCGGCTGTATTCGCTTTTTGCAGTGCCTCGCCCGAGTTTAATGTCATTCCGCGTAATTCGAACGCCCCAGCCTTTTTCATTGAGAACAGTGCTGTAGTCGAAGCCCGGAAAATGGTCGCATAGCTTCTGTAGGCAGCTTTCGATGTGTTCGGTGAGATCGTTGCGAAGATGCGAATGCTTCATCCGCAGGTCTTCTTCGGTCGCTGCATCGGCTTCTGCAGACGCGCTTTCTGCCATGCGGGCCTCCTGGCCACGCTGAATCGCACGCTGCAATCGTTCTTCAAAGTCTGACATGAAGGAGGCTTTCCGGTGCCGCCACGAATGTGGATTGAGTAAAAGAGGATCTATCTGGATGTTTGACGCTTAAAGCATATCCTCCTTGCCATCGTTTCGACAGTCTTGAAGCTGCCATACGGGCTCTGGAGAAGAAAATTGTCCGTGGCTTCAAAACCTTACATTTCTTGCAACCGCAACGACGCCGCCTTCAGAAACTGTCAGGCCACGGGCTATGTCGTCGTCATGATTGACGCCGATCGTCGTGTCGGCGGGGATGTGGACCCCTTTGTCGATAATCGCTTTTTCGATGCGACAATTCCGCCCGACATCGACCCCTTCCAGCAGAATAGAATCCCGCACCGACGCAAAACTGTGAATATGGACTCGAGGGGAAATAACGCAACGTTCTACTTTGCCGCCGGAAATGATCGACCCGGAACACACTAGACTATCGACGGCACTTCCCACGCGAGGCGGCGTGGCTCCATGATCGTTAAACACGAATTTCGGAGGTGGCAACGGTGGCTGCCATGTGCGAATAGGCCAGTTCGGGTCATAGAGGTTAAGCTCCGGCTCCACCGAAATGAGGTTCATGTTGGCTTCGTAATACGAATCCAGTGTTCCTACATCTTTCCAGTATGCGGGCTGTCCAGTGTCCTCGTTCTGAAACGGCCATGCCATGATGTTTGATGAATCAATGATTGACGGAATAATGTCTTTTCCAAAATCACGGTGACTGGTTGGATCGTTGGCGTCGATACACAGCCTCTCGAACAGGAAATCCATGTTGAAGACGTAGATCCCCATCGACGCAAGACAACGATCCGGACGCCCTGGCATTGGATCCGGGTCTGATGGCTTTTCTCGAAACTGTTTGATTCGACGATTATCATCGATTTGCATGACACCGAAACGTCGGCCTTCATCCAGTGGAACTGGCAGGCACGCGATGGTTGCGTCAGCCTTCGAAGCAATATGCTCCCGAACAAACAACGAGTAGTCCATGCGATAGATATGATCACCACTCAAAACCACAATGTGCTTCGGACGCACTTTTTCAATTGTGAAGATGTTTTGATAGATCGCATCCGCAGTCCCCAGATACCAGTTCTCGTCAATGCGTTGTTCGGGTGGCCTGACGCTGACGAACTCACCAAGTTCGGCTGGAAGAAAATGCCATCCGTGCTCGATATGACGCTCCAGGCTGGCGGCTTTGTATTGTGTCACAACCAGAATCTTTCGAATGCCGCTGTTCAGACAGTTCGAAAGGGAAAAATCGATGATTCGAAAGCACCCGCCAAATGGAACGGCGGGTTTACTGCGGTCTCGTGTCAATGGGTCCAGCCGGGAGCCCTTCCCGCCGGCCAGCACAACTGCCAGCACATTCTGCATAATATCGAATCTCCTTAAAGCTTAAGGAGTTTCGCGAATTTACCGGGCAGCATGCAAGTCAATCAAGGGAATTCCGTGTATTGAATAACGCGAAAAACCGCTGTCGCTGATCAGTACTTTGAAATTGTTTCATCCAGATTCAGCAGCACTCTAGCAACCAAAGTCCAGGCCGCCACATCCTGGGGAGTCGATCGACCTGGCAGCTCCGGAAGTTTGGCGGCGTCGCCGGTCGTGACTTCGCGGGGATTCAGCCAGCCTTCCGCGAGCCGTTGACGCTGCGTCTTCAGCAGATTCAGGATTTCAACGCGTTCTGATTCTAAGGGTGATCGGGACATGCAAAGCAGGAAAGCATAGTCAGCTCTGACGGCATCTTTATCGACGATCGAATCTTCGGTCGCAGCCTCTTTCAAGACACGCAACGCCAGAGCCCGCGCGGATTCAATGAAGATCGTCTCATTCAAGCCAGTCAATGCGGCCAGTGGGGTATTGGATCGAACTCGGCGAGCACACGAAAAATCGCCGTTTGGTGCATCGAAGTTCGACATCACGGGATCAGGCATTGATCTCTTCCGAAATCCGTACACCGTGCGGCGATAGCGTTCCGGTCCAGTCGCTGGCGTCCAGTAACCCGGATAGGTGTAGTTGTAGTCCAGAACATTCTGCGGCACGGGAGGAATAATCCCCGGGCCGCCGAACTTATGCGTCATTAACCCGGAGACTGTCAACGCGATATCCCGGACGACCTCCGAATCCGCACGGAAGCGGGGACCGCGAGCAAGCAGCCGATTTGCGGGATCGCGTTCGAGCAGTTCAGCAGTTTCGTTGGAGCTTTGTTGATATGTCGTGCTGGTTAGGATCGTGCGAATCAAGTGCTTGCGACTCCAGTGATGCTCCATAAAGTCCACCGCCAGCCAGTCGAGAATCTCACGATACTCCGGAACCGGCGCGCGTGTACCAAAATCCTCCGATGTCTCGACAAGTCCAGTTCCAAAGATCGCCTGCCATGTCTGATTCACAGCGACGCGTGCTGTGAGCGGCGAGCGACGATCCACCAGCCACTCGGCAAATCCAAGTCTGTTCTTTGGAGCGTTCTGCGAATAGGGATGAAACGCAGCCGGAACATGCGGCTCGACAACCTGCAGCGGTTGATCCCAGTTTCCTCGGTCAAGCAAATGCGTCAATCGGGTATTACCTGGCTCTCTTTCTGCCATGTGCAGAATTGAAGTCGAAGCTGCAGGCGTGGATTTCAGCAGTGCTTCAATTTCATCATTCGTTGGCTTGAGTTCAGCGACAGTTTTTCGCCATGCCGCGAAAACCGAGTCGCTCTGTGCCTTGGTTCGCTGTTCAGCCGGAATCTGAAGAGCCAGCATCGCCGTATGATCAATCGCTGGAGCTGTTGGCGTAGCATCATTGGTCAAGCTGAATCGCGCGCAGCCCAGCATGTCCCCCATCCGCCAAACGATCTTTATTTGTGAGCCTTCAGGAAAACTCAAAGGTTGCTCAAACTGAACAACGGCGACACTTGCCTGATTCCGCAGCGCGACACCACGATCTGCAGCCCACGTGTTGGCATCGTTTCCGTCGATCAGATAAGCCACCGGGCCAGTTGCTTGCTTGCCGTCGGCTGACTTTGTTTCGAGCTGTGAAAAATCTGCCGTGGGGTTCACAAGTTTTTGTTTCTCCCAGTCTTTTGCTTCTGGCTTTCGAATAAGAACTTCCAGTTCTTGAATCGCCCAGGTTCCGATGCGATTTCGACCCGGTCCTTCGTGTGGCAGATCGCCGTGCGTCAGCGCTTCCAATCGCAATCCTGTAACCCCGTTCATCGTCGGAGCGGCAATCATGAAAACATCGGAACTGCTATGGCCTGTCATCAATAGAGATCTGTCGGTCTGCTGAACCGGGTGATTTAGACCACTGATGCTGCCGAGTTCAATGGCATCGAGTGGTTGCCAGTGCAACTGCTTCGAATGCAATTCAGCAGCCCATCCTGTGAGTTCTGATTTCCAATCGGGGCGTTCAGCTCGAATGCGTTCTTCGAGCGTGCGGACTTTGGCCTGAATCTCATGAATCTGCTGCAACTGCTCCGGCGTATAAACCCAGGATTGTGCTTCGTATGAATTATTCAGGAATGCAAACATCCCATAATACTCATCGTGCGTCAGCGGGTCGAATTTGTGCGTATGACACTGAGCACATTGCGTTGTAAGCCCGAGCACTGCTTTTCCGACACAATCCACGCGGTCAAACATCTCGACCATGCGAAATTGCTCCGGCACAATTGCACCTTCCTCGTTGATCATGCTGTTCCGCAGAAATCCTGTCGCGACGATTTGCTGTTGAGTTGGATTCGGCAATAGATCTCCGGCGATCTGCTCCACCAGAAACTGGTCGTAAGGCATGTCGCGATTGATGGAATCAATCACCCAGTCGCGCCAAGACCATTGCTCACGCTGGAGGTCTTTTTCGTACCCGTTGGTATCCGAATACCGTGCCAGGTCCAGCCAGTGTCTGGCCCATTTTTCGCCAAACCGCTCACTGTTCAGCAACGCATCAATCGTTGCTACCGCTCCATCTTTCTTGAAGGCTGCCAATTCGGACGGCGACGGGGGAAGTCCTGTAAGGTCGAGGTAGATCCGACGACACAGCGCGGAATCGGTGGCTCGGCCTGCCGGCTTCAGCGACTCTCTCAGCAGTCTGGCAGCTACAAATGCATCAATCGGCTGTTGATTGCTCACATTCGGCAACGGTGACTTTGCAGGCGGATTGAATGCCCAGTGCGCTTCATAAACCGCGCCCTCGGCAATCCATTGTGTCAGAGTTGCAATCTGGTCCGTCGTAAGTGGTTTGTTGTGATCCTTGGGCGGCATAATCACATCATCGCTGTCAGACGTGATGCGACGGATTAATTCACTGTCTTCGGGTCGGCCAGGAACAACGGCGGGCGAACCGGATTCTCCTCCCTTTAATGCGTCAGTTCTGAGATCAAGACGCAGGCCGGATTTGCGATCGGCAGCGTCGACGCCGTGGCAAAGCGTACAATGTTCGGCCAGGATTGGTTGCACTTGCCGCTGAAAATCGACAGGCGGAGCAGCCGAGACTGTGTGAACCTCATGAACGATCGCGGCCAGAATATAGACTGATACAGGCAACATTCGATGGGACATGGTTGGGATGACTTTCTGTCAGGACTCTTCTATGACGACCAAGCCGCGTTATCATAAGGCTTCTTTCTGGCGGGAAAACTGTCCAGCAGCGAAACTTGAAGCCGAAACTGCCTGGATAATGCCGAAATTACGTTGCTGTTCCTGGTGGACCTGATTTATTCCGGCCTTTCGCGTTGAACATCTTCGAACGGCTTGTAAGAATACCCGATTCGTGACGTGACTCCTGAATGGATGTGCAGGTCTCTTCGCGACTTTGAATTACCCGCTTTTTGTTCACTATAACCGCTATTGGTGTGCCATGTTGAAGGACCGATCTCGAATTGAACGTCAGCTGACTTTTTCTCAGCAGCAGCTTTCGACCATTGAAGCCAAATTGGCGACCGATGGTGTAACTGGCAAAGCGCAGAAAAAGGACCCGGTTTGGCGCAAAGTAAGTGCTGAACATCGGCAACTAAAACGTCGATTGTACGCAGTCGCCGCTTTGGAAACACGCGAAGCAGACGCGGCTCAACGTAAGGCTGACAAAGCCAACGGGGTCGAAGCACCAGCCGAAGGCTGATCTCCCATTGCTGGGATGCCTTGTGCACCAGAATGTGGGATCACCTGCGTTAAGCATTGAGGAGTTGAAAACTGTCGTAGTGGATTTCTTTAGAAGTCCTTTGCACTTGGAATCGTTGCGAATTCCCTAGAGTATTTAGACGGTTGTTTTTCACTCAATGCTATGCGTTCTCCTTCCACTTTGCATTTCAATCGATGACCTCCAATCTGGTTGCGTATTCTTGCGCCTAATGCACCGTCAGCGGTGGATTGATGTATGGGCGGAGTTGGAGGGCGTTAGTCCGAAACCCCCGGGGGCCTCCTTCGCTCTGCTCAGTCCAGCCCCGGCCACGCGATTAATCAAAGCGTGACTCACTGAGCACTCAATCATCCGCAATTCGCGTAATTGCAAGCGTGAACGAAGATTGGCATCGTCGAGCGCGGAATGTCAATCCCCTGATGGTTGGCCTGACGAAGAATTAGTGGACTGACGTCGCTTGCTCGCCTCAATTCAGCCCGCGGCTAGCTCAACATGCTGTCGCTCGCCCTGGTGCGGTCTCGGACATAGAAACTCCGTTCCCCAAAAAAACAGGGGTTAACCGCCTTGTGACAATTCGAGTGAATACGAATCGGTTTCAGACAGGAGCAATGCCTGGCCTCGCAATTTGGACGTATTCTGATTGATTTTGAATGCGTGCATGCATTGAGATTTGCGGTGCTGGACGGACTTTGCGAGCGTTCAGGTGCACTTTATTTCCAATCACTTGCCTGCTTCGACGAAGAACAGGATAATCAAGCCTCGCCATTGAACCTGATAAGCTTTGAGCGAAAACAATAGTGTCAATTCATGGTGGAATTCACCAGCACTCCATGTGCATCGGACTTCTGGCAAAATCCACGATGACAGTTAATAAATCCTCGATGCTAAGCGGTACCCCCTGTTCGTCCCTCTGAATTTAAGGTGATTGACAATGAAGTTGTTGAGTTCAGTATTCATTCTCGGAGCAATGTTGATGACGTCGCCGGCTATTTGTGAAGATCCATCCGCTGAACCATTTGGAAAAACCAAAGATGGTCAGGCAGTCGAAATCTACACCCTGAAAAGTGGCAACGGACTTGTCGCAAAAGTGATGACACGAGGTGCCACGTTGGTTCAGCTGTTTGTTCCGGACAAAAATGGCAAGTCGGATGACGTCGTCCTCGGCTTTGACGATGTGGCTGGCTACGAATCTGATGGGAATCAGTACTTTGGCACGACCACTGGACGCGTCTGCAATCGAATTGCAAAAGGCAAATTTACGCTCGACGGCAAAGAGTATACGTTGGCAATCAACAATGAACCGAATCATCTGCACGGCGGAGTGGAGCGAAGCCTGGACAAATTGGTCTGGACTGCCAAACCGTTCAGTAATGCAAAAGGGCAAGGCGTGAAGTTCACTTGCACCAGCCCGGACGGCGACGAAGGATATCCCGGCGAATTGAAAGTGACTGTTGACTACTTCGTGCCCGCAGAGGGCAATACGATTTCCATTTCTTACAAGGCAACGACCGATAAAGCGACTCCCGTGAATCTGACCAATCACTCGTACTTCAACCTGAGTGGCGCGGGCAGCGCAACGGTACTGGACCACGTTCTGCGTCTGAATGCAGATCACTATACTCCCTGCGACGACACCTTAATTCCAACGGGAAAAATTGAGCCGGTCGAGGGCACAGATCTTGATTTTCGCAAACGCACGAAGATTGGCACTCGGATCGAATCGATTGGAGCCACAGCAGCCATCGGATACGACCACAACTTCGTGCTGAATGAAAAGGCTGATGATGCGAAACTCAATCTTGCCGCCGCATTGTTGGACCCCGCTTCAGGGCGCATTCTAAGAGTTTCAACAACTGAACCCGGCGTTCAATTCTACAGCGGTAACTTCCTGAAAGGACAAATCGGCAAAGGCGGAAAAATCTACGCACACCGCAGTGCATTGTGTTTAGAAACTCAGCACTATCCGGACTCGGTCAATCATCCTGAGTTTCCTACAACAATTCTGAAACCGGGTGAGACATTCGAATCTCGCACAACCTACGCATTTGGCATCGAAGACCCGAGCAAGGGCTGAGAGTCCTTGACCCAAAGGAGCCTCCCGGCTCGTTGACGTAAGACGCTCACGTTATTCGCTTCCTGTTAAAATGCGCGCACCGTCTTCGCAAGACGTCGGGATAAGACTCTGAAAAAGCTGCGAAATTGTTCGCGGCTGTCGGAGAATTCAAAGCTCGCCCCGTGATCACAAGCCATTGGACCATTTGGCCAGGCTTATGATTCGTGGGCGAGCTTTTTTCATTGGCGGTGAGTGCATAGACACAGTCCGATTTTAGGGGTAGCCGAGGTTGCAGGGCGCCAGCCGGAGACCAAGGAGGTTCGTTCGCTCTGCTCGGTCCGACACCCGACCGACCGACTCCAATTTCTGATTGTGACGAAGCACGAGTGGATTTGCCGGAAGATGGAGCGATCAGCAGCGTTTGAGTTGCAGAAAAGCGATCTTCAGATGCAATAAACAGTTGAGAATCCACGACGAACGACTACGGTAGAGCGTCGGGGCAAGACGCTGCGGCCGCAATTAAAACGCTGACAAATTGCACATCTTAAGTCGTTTGAGATTGCCGTTCGCGTCTTTGTCCGCGATCCTTAGGAACAGTCCCGAAATAACATCCGGTTTTTGCCTAGGCGAGAAATCACAACCCGAAACGTCAGTGAGGGATTTCTCTACAAGACAGCGATCCCTCGCTTACGCGTCGGGTTGTGATTTAGGGAACCTATTTCGGGACTGGTCCTTAAGACCCCCAACGGTACTTTGGCGAATAGGAGAAGCTGAATCGCATTTTAAGATTATTCCCAAATTGCGATTGCAGTAGGTTTTTCGCTCACTTGCCCAATGTGAGTGGATCTGTTCCATTCCACATGGAAACCAACTGATAAAGACTGGAATACTGGAGTTTGAGAGTTTGAAATCGGCCCGAAATGTCAGAAGGACGCTCGCCCCGTTAGCCCTTTGCTGTGCGATGATGTCGTACTGCATTGCCGTGCTTTCGGCGGCGGTAGGTGACTTCGCTGTGGCCGACCAAGCAGATTCTAAACACGCACAAAAAACCGAGGTCCTGCCGAATGGGCATCGGCAGTTAGCATTTGCGAATGACATCGCCATTCCCCGCGCTCAACTGATGAAGTTTCTGAGGCGCAATTTGGACGCCTATTATGAAGATTTGCCGAATGCTATTCGCTTGAGTACCGAAACAGTCATCGCCGCAGAGGAGGCTGGAGATGAATCAATTGCTGCGGTCGCAAGGATGCAGCGATCTGCGGCGAGTTTGCGATGTCTTGGCTTTGAAGAATGTCGTATCGATTTCGAACGGGCACTACAATTTCCATCACACGCCGAGGCCCCTGAACTTGTGCTGCTGTTTCAGACAGCTCGAGTTGCTGTCGAACAGACTCTTTTGAATTCGGCATCTGACAGCATGCAGCAATTGCGGCTTGCTACGGTATCAGCAGCCAGATCCGCCCAACCTGAAGTTGTGTTTGCAGGTGAGTTCGAACTGGCAACGCGTTCGTTTCCAGACGTGCCAAGGATATTCCCGAACCACCTTTTTGAACTTCGTATGAAGCCGGTCTTTGATTCTTCCGGGGAATCATTGTCACCACGCGATCAGTTTCTGAAACTCTTACAGCATCCGCTGGAAATTACTGCATCTGATGATCCAGACAGTTTTATTTCGGAAGAGCTCAATCAGAAAGAATCATTGCGTTTGGCGTTCCTTCATTTGCCAGATCAATTGACAAGCGTTGCCGCTGCTGGCCGTTTGCAGTCCGAAGCACTGTGCCTTTCGGCCTTGCTCTTAGAGCAATATGGCCAGAGTGACGCCGCATTGGAGAATCTGACAGCGGCTCGCGAACGGATGCTAAAATCGGGCGACAGATCTGCTGCGGCTTCGACAGACGTTCGAATCGGAGAACTTCATTTCCGTTGTGGCCGCCATGAATCCGCGAAGCAGGCTTTGCTGGCGGCAACAGATCAAATCCACTTGATCACCTCACCTTCGACGCTCGTTGCTCTATCA
>JANOZG010000672.1:0-2180 GCA_031429275.1 Planctomycetota bacterium | reverse complement strand
TTCGGCTTCGGCTCGATCAGGAACTGCCCGGTGAAGCCAATTGATTTCTTGTAATCGACCGCCAGTTGCAGGAACTGAGCGAGGTGATCGAACTCCCGGCGGAGGTTCGTATTCAGCAGATTGTGATAGCCTTCACGGCCGCCCCAGAAGACATAGTTTTCGCCGCCAAGCTCCTTCGTAACTTCCAGAGCCTTCTTGACCTGAGCAGCTGCATAAGCAAACACTTCCACATTGCATGAAGTCGCCGCTCCGTGCATGAAACGCGGGTTGCTAAACATGTTGGCCGTGCCCCACAGCAGCTTAACACCCGTGCGATTTTGTTCTTCCTTCAGAACCTTTGCGACAGCGTCAAAGTTTGCATGCGATTCAGCCAGCGTCGCGCCTTCGGGAGCAACGTCGCGATCATGGAACGCATAGAACGGCGCATCCAGTTTCTCGAAAAACTCAAAGGCCGCTCGCGCGCGGTTGCAGGCGTTGGCCACTGATTCACTGCCGTCGTCCCATGGACGCAGCATCGTTCCACCGCCAAATGGATCACTGCCCGTGCCCCGGAATGTATGCCAGTAGACGACAGTAAAACGCAGGTGATCCTTCATCGTCTTACCGGCGACAACTTCATCCGGGTTGTACCAGCGAAACGCCAATGGATTGTCGGATTGCGGACCTTCGTACTTAATCTTTGAGACTTCAGGGAAATGACTCATCGTGGAGTGGCCTTTCGATTTCGATATTGTGCTTCGCGTGGGGGAGAAACTCAGGATTTCAGACCTTTGACAATTCCGGCTGAAGTCTCGCTTCTTTCGCCGGTTATTGTGAAGACTTCCCTCAGAATCTCCAGTAGACTTCGCGCATTCAATCAGAGATATTTTACACACAATTCTTGTTTCTGACAGAGATTCTGACAATATGACGCGCCGTTCCGTAGCTTTATTGATCGAAACGTCGAACGGTTACTGCCGCGGCCTGTTGGAAGGAATTATTGAATTCGCAAGGCATCGAGCTGATTGGTCCATTCATTTGAACGAACAGGAACGAGGTGCGACACCGCCCGAGTGGCTCTGGTCATGGCAGGGTGACGGTATCATCGCTCGCATCGAAACTGATCAGATCGGTCGCCGCCTGAAGGAACTCACCATTCCGATTGTCGATTTGAGTGCGGCTCGACATTTAATTGGCATCCCATGGGCAGATACAGAAGACCGGGCCATCGTGCGACTGGCGGTGGAGCACTTTCAGGAGCGTGAGTTTACCAATATCGCTTACTGCGGAGATCCAGGATTCGCATGGTCGAATTCTCGACGAGACCATTTTCAAAGTCTGACGCAGAAGCTGCGATGTCATTTCTTTGAACATCAGGTGACGCATCGTTACGACGCTGGTTACCAGTTGGATCACGTCAAACGCGACATCGCCAACTGGCTACAGCAATTACCTCGACCGATCGCCATCATGGCATGTTATGACTTTCTCGCTCAGCAGATTCTGGATGTCTGTCGATCGCTGCAGATTTCCGTACCAGAAGAAGTCGCGGTTCTTGGCGTGGATGACGATCATCTCCTCTGCGAACTGAGTGAACCGACACTTTCCAGCGTGATTCCGGACACTCGCAGGACGGGCTACGAAGCAGCCGAGTTATTAGAACGCATGATGAACCGAGAGCACGTCGATGTTCATCGCCCGTTGATTACTCAACCGTTGGGTGTTCACCAGCGGCAATCGACAGACACCATTGCGATCGATGATCCCGACGTGGCACGAACGTTGAGTTACATTCGTCGCAACGCGTGTCTGAATATTCGCGTCGCCGATGTGCTCACACAAACAGGGCTTTCGCGGCGAGCGCTGGAACATCGTTTTGTGCAATTGGTCGGCCATACGCCTCATGAAGAGATTCATCGCGTGCGTATGGAGCGCATCAAGACGCTGTTGGCAGAAACAGATGCTTCCGTGCATGAAATCTCGCGACGTGCCGGTTTCGAATATCCAGAATACATGGCAGGCGCATTCAAACGCAGCATCGGTCTATCGCCGACGGAATATCGCGAACAGATGAAATCCCATTAAAACCACCAACCGACGTCGGTTCATCCATCGGTCGTAGCAGGTGCAGTCATGAAAGCATCGCCGAAATCCTCAATCCCCATGACATCGCCAGAAACTCCACACAATGCCAGAAGAAC
>JANOZG010000671.1:0-14423 GCA_031429275.1 Planctomycetota bacterium | reverse complement strand
GCGACGATCTGCTGGGAGCTTCGCGTCAAGCTGCTGTGCGACGGCGAATGTCTCAGAACATGCTGCAAGCAGGAATGCAGTAAGGAGCGTAAGGTTATGTTTCATGTTGAATTCCAGGAAAGCAGAGTATGTGTGAACTGCAGTCTTGTGATGCGGCCATTGGGGAATTTCGCAAAGCCAATCGAACCGCTATCGCTACTTCCATGAGACTTTAACGACCCAGATATGGCGTCTTACTGATCGACAGCGAACAGCGGAACGCCATCGACCACCATGACGGCTTTCGCCATCAATGTGAGGCAGGCGACGATGGTGATTCGAAGGGCGACGACTCGATTGCGAGCGGCGCGGCGGGAAAAAACAGCCGTAACAATCCTGTCTCCTGCTTCAAAAGGAATCACGGTGTTGGATGATTGTGACGCGGACTCACGCGATGATTTCATGGATCGGCTTGCCGTAATCGATCTCCAGCCGCTTCTGTCCCGGGAATTCAAGTTGGCGCGAGTCCACGCCCAGTTGATGCAAAAGCGTTGCGTGGATGTCGGTGACATAGTGCCGATGATCGACGGCGTGGAATCCAATTTCGTCGGTCGCCCCGTGGACAACGCCGCGTTTCAAGCCACCGCCTGCCATCCAGACAGAAAATCCATATGGATGATGATCACGTCCGTCAGAGCGTTCGGCGCCGGGTGTGCGACCGAATTCAGTTGCCCAGACGACCAGCGTTTCGTCCAGCAGTCCACGTTGTTTCAGATCCTTCAGCAGACCCGCGATGGGCTTATCGACCGCCCTGCAGCGAGTGGAATGATTCTTCAGCAGCTCGCTGTGAGCGTCCCAGCCGTCGTCGTAGATCTGAACAAAGCGGACACCTCGTTCCACAAGGCGACGGGCGGCCAGACTGTAGCGGCCGACACGTTCGGTTGCTGAATCGTTCAGGCCATACAGCTCCTGTGTCTGCTGCGTTTCATCACTGAGTCGCACGACTTCCGGAACCGACATCTGCATCCGAAACGCCAGTTCGTAACTCTTGATTCGCGCACGCATGGCGGGATCGTCGGGGTACTGGATTCCGGCAAGGCCGTTCAGCTCGTTCAGCAGATCCAGTTGCTCGCGACGTTCCGCAATCGACACACTGGCGCCCGGTGTGCCAAACGGCAGAGGATTGTTTGGGTCCAGAGCCATGTTGACTCCCGCGTGTTCCGGGCCCAGATAGCTGGCACTGTGAGCACCAACACCGCCGCAGCAGTCTCCGGGTCCGCCGCCCATGACAACAAACTGCGGCAGATTCTCATTCAGAGACCCCAGACCGTAATGCACCCACGATCCAATCGACGGATGAAAACCATCAAAGATGTGTCGACCTGTGTGAAACTGCAGTTGAGCTGCATGGTCATTGTCGGTGGTCCACATCGAACGCACGATGGCCAGATCGTCAACGCAGTCTCCCACATGAGGCCACCAGTCACTGACCTCGATACCGCTGTCGCCGCGTCGTCGAAATCCGACCTGAGTCGGATACAGCTTCGCCATCAGGGCTCGCGGAGTCCCGGCAAAGTCACGCACGTTTTTTCGGTAGAAGGGTGAATCCAGCACCGACGACTTGAAGGGCGATTCGTCAATTGTCAGGCCAGCATATTTATCCACCGCCGGTTTAGGATCAAAACTCTCCAGATGGCTGGTGCCTCCCAGCATGAAGTACCAGATCACGCTTTTGGCCTTCGGCGCGAACTTAGCGATGGCGGCATCGGAGATTGCGGCGGCCGTCACTTCGCTCGCGTGGGTCTCAACCCCGCGGGCCACGCCGTCACGAGCCAGCAGAGAACCCAGGGCCAGACCTGTGAATCCCAGCCCCATGTCGCACAGGAAATGTCGACGCGGTTGAGTCGAGGATCGAAGAAGTTTTGTCATAACGGAAATTCTAAATAGTATTGGCTATCCGCAGGATCGATCATCGGATCGTCACAAAATCATTGTGGCTCAACAACACATGAACAAGGTTCTCACGAGTTCGCAGGTAGGGCACACTCGCCGGTGCTCGCTGAGAAGACTCCCCTCCGGCGGGAAAAACGGCAAGGCTGGCCGTACCAGTCGTTGTCGTATCTCGTTCCAGAAATTTCTGACACGCATCGCCTTCCGCTGTTGTCGGCGCTCTGTTGAGAATGGTCTCAAACGCAGCCGCGATGAAGGCCGCCCGGATCTCGGCCGTGTCACCTTCGCCAGCGTCGTGAGTGAGTGTTTCGGAGAGGATTCGAGCGTGATCAAGTGCCAGTCGGCTGTTCATCAGCGCCAGAGCCTGCTGCGGGATAACACTTTCCTGGCGCCGATAGCATTCGTTGGGATTTGCGGCATCGAAGGTCTCCAGAAAACCGGCCTTCTCATAGGGCGTGCTGCGAAAATACAAACTGCGACGAAGGTTCGACTGGGCCTCCGACTCCGGAATCTCCGGACCGCCGCGTGTCGTCAGATCCAGCGAGCCCGCCACGAACAGCAATGAATCCCGCACGGCTTCGGCTTCCATCCGACGAGAATTCATCCGCCACAAAAACTGATTCTCCGGATCGGCCGCAACATTTGCGAGACTATTCGCCGATGGCTGGGCTGTCGCGGAATTCCGGAGCACGGAACTCTGACGATACGTGGCCGAAAGCACGATCATACGATGCAGAGACTTCATTTTCCAATTGTTGTCTGTCAGCTCCATCGCCAGCCAGTCGAGCAGATTTTGGTTTGAAGGCTGTTGACCGTTGAGTCCAAAGTTGGCGACCGACGGAACCAACGCTTCACCGAAGTGACGCAGCCAGATGTGATTCACAGCAATGCGCGAAGCTCGGGGATTCTGAGCACTCGTGATCCACCTCGCGAGCGCCAGGCGTCGTCCGGTGGACGATGTCGGAAACGTTTCTCCGAGCGCCGCGTAGGTACCGTCGGCCTGGTCGACGGCAGCCTTCGCGTCGGCCAGTCTGGTCTGTACCGCAGCATGTTTTTGCTGCGCTTCGGCCAGTGCGGCAGCAGAATTCTGCGGTGCTGTGGCTCCTCCGGAGGCGGCTCGAACGCCCTCCAGAAGATGTGTGGCAGTCAGTTCATCTTCAGACAGCTTTGCCACCGCCACCTGACGCTCCGCGCGACTGGCAGCGAGAGCCTTCGCTCGGACGACGTCCTCAGGTTCACCAAAGTGTTTTGCGCGTTCGGCGGCAATGCGAGCCCTGGTCGCTTCGACTTCGTGCTGATTCGTGATCAACTGAGCTTTTGCGAGCTGTACCTGATTCATTGCCGCGAGTTGATGCTGCTGAAGGTCGTGCAGATCTGGAATCAGTTCGCGGACATCCACCTCAATCAATTCGGCCGATCCGTTGTGAACCCACAACGCAAATTTCCCGTCGCGACGGGCCACCGGCATTGTGTAATCCAGCTTGTGTTCACCGTTCAGAGTGATCGTCAACTGCTGATCGCGAACGGTGATCTCAACCGTTGTCACGTCGCCCACAGTCAGCTTCGTGTTGACGATGCCCGGCTGCGGATAAACCTGCAGCCCTTTCTCACGATGAAACGCCTGAACCGACTGCGCCGCATCGCCGGTGGACGTGTAAATGTCCTGCGAGTTGCCGTTGTCAATGTAGTCGAAGCTGAATCCGACAGAGCGATACGTTCCCGGCTGCAGCGTTCGATATCGCACGCGAGCCTTAAAGTTGCGGGGATGGACGACATTCGCAACGACGGTTGCAAAACTTCCGACGGAGGACTCAGTCAGTCGCCCCTCCTGCCACGACCAATCGCCCGAGACCACGTTCCAGACGTCGGAACGCGATTGGAAATCATCGTGCAACGCCGGAACAACTTTTCCGGCGTCCGCTCCCTGTGCCTGTTGTGTCGCCAGTCGGATCTGAAGTTCTTCGACAGCTTTTTCGGCCAGAGCGGCAGCTTCGCGTGCTTTGGTGATCTGCTGTTCTGCCAGCGTGACTTTCGATGCGGCGGCGGCCATCAATCCGTCGGCCACCGCAGGACGCAACTGAGGATACCAAGCGTCCGCAGGCAAGGCGACCGGCTGAATTTCGCCAGTCAGTTGCCCCAATGCTTTGGGCACCGCCGGCGTCATGAGCTTTGATTCATCCGGATAACGATTGTCGCCGCGCTGAAAGACAAACGTCTTTGCATCCACCACCTTGTCAAATGTGCGAGCAACGCCTTCCTTCAGGACGGGGCCCAGAGTCGCATCTTTCTCTGTGTCGGCGTTTCCGCTGATGGGATCGGTGCGAACGTCATGCGGTTCAAAGAACGCTCGGAAGTGGTAGTAGTCTTCCTGTGTGATCGGATCAAACTTGTGATCATGGCATCGTGCACACTTGAGCGTCAGTCCCAGAAACGCCTGGCTGGTCTGTTCGACGGTTTCAAACATCCACACATTGCGGTCGAATTTGTACCAGTTGCGTCCGAGAAACCCGGTGGCACGCAGGACGTCCGCATCCGCCGGAGCAAGCTCATCGCCTGCCAGCATTTCGACGACCATCTGGTCATATGGCTTGTCATGATTCAGCGATTCGACAATCCAGTCACGCCACCGCCAGATGTGACGCTGGCTGTAACGGATCTCGTTGATGCCGCGACTGCCATACCAGTCGCTGTAACGCCAGACGTCCATCCAGTGGCGTCCCCAGCGTTCGCCATAGGCAGGCCGCGTCAGCAAATCGTCAACGACTTTCTCAAACGCATCGCCGGACTGATCCTGCAGAAACGCATGCAGCTCCGCGCGAGTCGGCGGAAGGCCCGTAAGATCCAGGTGGACTCGACGCAACCAGACTTCCCGCGGCGCTTCGTCGGCCGGAGTCAAACCGTGCCGGTCATGTTCAACCGCAATGAATGCATCAATCGAATTGCGAACCCATGCCTGATGCTTAACGGTCGGAACAACAGGTCGCGCGGGGCTCTGATAAGACCAATACAGAGCGGGGTCTTCCGGGATCTTCTCGTCGGCAGGGGAGACCGCTCCCTGATCTATCCAGCGTCTGAGCAGATCGACCTGAGACTCCGACAGCTTCTCCCCCTGACCTTCCGGAGGCATGCGGACGCTGTGATCCCGATCCGTCACACGCTTGATTAACATGCTGTTGGAACTTTCGCCTGGCACCAGGACCTGTCCGCTGTCACCGCCTTTGCGAATCAGTTCACCAGCATCCAGTCTCAGCCCGGAATTCTGCTTCAACGCTCCGTGACAGGCTGCACATTTCTGGAACAACAGCGGCTTGATCTCACGCTTATAATCGACCGGTCGCGCTGGTTCGCTGCGATCGTCGGCGGCACACTGTGACAGCGCATGTGTCACAGGCAGCAGGGGAGCCAGCAGAAGAATTGCAGTCAACACAAGGCGATGCATGTGAGCAGCTCACTTGTTTCATACGGGCAGGAACACACCGCGACCGCGATGCGCCAGTTTTCGGGGACCTACAGTGTAACGACTCTGCGAGCACCAAGCGATGATATTCTTCACGGTCCTGAAGGGCCGCGCATTTTAGCAGATGTTTACTTGCCCGAGCTCGCCGGTCAGCCGGTCAGAGGATCAAGCCAACCGCTCACACGTCGCCGTCGGAAGCTGGTTCGGCAAACGCGAGCAAATGGAACGCACGATCAAACAAGGCTCCCGATTCGTGATCTTTTCCAACGACGGTGCCTTGCTCCGCGAGTCGCTGGAACAGTCCTTCACGCAACTCCGTAAACGCTGATGAGTCGGGAGCAGCCAGAAAAGTTGCAAGGAATGTCCCAGACCCCGTCCATTGACGAATGTTGGCAGCGAGACAATTCCAGACGGGTAGACGCATCGGTCGATGTGACCAACGCGAGTTCCCGTCGGTGGCAAACGCTCTTCCCGCAGCCTATCATCGGACGAATTGAGGAATTGAATTCGACAGCGATCCTGGAGTTCTGAGAGACCTCGCATGAAATCGGAATTGACCAGTTCCTGCGGTGCCCGCCTGATTCTCGTGAATCCTGGTTCGTTCATTATGGGTAGCCCGCCGGACGAAGTGGGCCGCGCATATTTTGAAAGAGAGCGTGAGGTCGCGCTGGGGCACGAGTTTTATCTCGGCATGGCACCCGTGACGCAAAGAGAGTTTGAGCTGGTGATCCCTTGTCCGTGGTACGCATCAGCTTCGTGGGCGGAGGTTCGCCCAACCGACGATCCAAACAGGAGCGCACCCGTGGACTCGGTGGGGTGGAAAGGGGCCACCGACTTCTGCGCCACGCTCACTCAGATCGACCGTGATGCCGGCATTCTGAGCCAGGATTGGGAGTACCGGTTGCCGACCGAAACGGAATGGGAATACGCATGCCGAGCGGGGACTACCGGGGCAACGTACGGCTCGCTCGATTCCATTGCCTGGCATTTCGGAAACGCGGATCAGAGACCGCATCCAGTCTGCCAGAAATCACCCAATCCGTGGGGGTTCTACGACATGCTCGGCAACGTTTGGGAATTGTGTCTGGACTGGCTTTCGGCAAAAAAACAGATTCGAGCCGGCCGTGGCGGGAGCTACTTCAACACGGCGAAGTGCTGTCGCGCGGCCGCCCGCTCTTTCTACGCGTGGGGCGGCCGCTACAGCGGCTTTCGCCTGACAGCCGCCCCGGTTGGACAGTATGATCTCTGTCTGCCGATCGAAGACTACCCAACCCCGCCCGCAAAACCCTCGATGTGGGACGCGCTTGACGCCAAGGATTACGCTCTGGCGGAGCGGATCATCGCCGACCATCCCGACCAACTCGAAGGAGTTGATTGGGTTCCACCCTCGTTGCATGCGTGCATATACGGAGACCTGCCCGAGTTGTTTGAATGGTTCCTTGACCACGGCGCAAACATCGAGCAACGCGATCAGGATTACGGGAGCACACCGCTCGCCGCCGCTATCGTACATCGCCACAACAGGATCATCCGGACCCTGGTCCAGCGAGGCGCTGATACGTCGCGAGCCATGCATATTGCGGAGTGTGGCTTGGCCGGTGGTTTCGAAGATGTCCCGCCTCCCGAGGCATATCGGGAGATCATCGAGTTACTTCGTGAACTTGGCATCAAATAGCATTCCGCGGCAATCCGTTTCGATCCGACACACGAATGGCACTTAGTTCTTCCGCAAGCTCTTGCCCCCCAAATGACATAGGCAAAAATCACTTCAACGGAAAAAATGGATCCTCGCGACAAGGCGTCTCAATTTTCCAATGCAGAAATGTGGCCTGTAGATTCGTCCCTGCGCGATGTGGCCAGGCGGCAAGTGTTGCGATTTCCGATCCTGATGCTGAAGAACCGCGATGATAAAGACTTCGTGGCATGTCCCCGCGAGGATGGAGTCATAGGTGACATCGTAGTGAAAAGGCTGGAAGTGGGGTTACACGGGGCAACTTCCATCTGGTCGATCGATTCGGCGACGGGGAGAATTTTGGAGGTTGCTTATGTTGCTCGACAGGGGCGCAATGGCGAGAATATCGTGCAATACTCGCGATTTTCGCGACGTCGAAGGTCTGACATTACCACACTCGCGAACGAAATTCTTCGATGGAAATACGTCAACAACTCCGGAGATTCGATTCGAAAAGTATGTCGTGAATGGCGTGATCGACGATCCCCATTTTGAGGAAGCGTTGAAGCTTAGTCTCAAGGCGATCTCTAAATGATCAATCCCGATGAGGCGATTGTGACTCCGCTTGCGAATATCGAAGAGCCGACTGGCACGTCCTTGAAACGCCTGACCGCGATTATCAAACACAGCAGCGTGGAAAAGCATGGCGAGTTTCAAATTCGTTAGAAGAAACGCCATGTCAGCCAGCGGCGGAAGCCGCAGTTCGCAACGATCGGAAAAGCACCAGACCCCATGCGTGGATCGTCTGCGGCGTTCGCGGGTAGAGCAGCAACCTCTTGCGCCAGCGGCGAGCGGCAGCTCTTTACAGCAGCTTACGGGTTTGGCGGGTAGCCTCGTTCCGTAAGGATGCGTGATGCCGCTCCGCTCAGACTCACGAACCTGGCGGGCCAGCATCGAGCGCTGCCATGAGGCGTTTAAGTTCATGTTCGACGGTAGACAGCAGTTCGGTGGAGTTGTCAAACGATTCCATGCTGCCGAGGAGTTCGAGAGCCTGTGCCGCCTTAACGAGCGGCGCCGCACCAAAGTAGCCGACGGAGCCTTTCAGGGTATGTGCGGAACGTCGCAGCAGCTTGAAGTCTCGAGTCTCGATCGCACGGTGTATATCGGCCACCAGCGCCGGAGATTGCGTTTTCACCAGGTCTGAGAACTCCGACAACACTTCCGCCCTGTCGCCAAGAAGATCTTTCGCAACGTTCCAATCAACCGCTGGCAGTCCTCCGCCGACAGCCTGACCAGTCACATGTTGGGATGTCAAGGCCTCCTTCGCACCGGGCCGTTCCGCGAGGAATGCCTCAACCGAAGACCCGCCCTCCCGAAGTCTGGGGTCGGCTGGAAGACAGAGCGCGGGAAAACGCTCGAGTGCCCGATACATCTCCGCCGGGTTGATGGGCTTCGAGACGTAGTCATCCATGCCGCCGGCGAGGCAGCGTTCGCGGTCTCCTTTGAGAGCCTCGGCGGTCATCGCCACGATGGGAATATGGCCGCCGATTTGATGCTCCCGTCTGCGGATCTCGGCGGTCGCTTCGTAGCCATCCATAACAGGCATTTGCATGTCCATCAGGACAACATCGAACTCCTGATCAGCGAGAGTATCGACTGCTTCTTTTCCATTCTCAGCCATGACCACTTGATGCCCGCGAGATCGCAAAAGACCCAGAGCAACGCGACGATTGATTTCGTTGTCGTCGACCAGCAGCACTCTACGCGGCTGAACATGAACGTGCGGCATCGCAATGGGTGGTTGCGATGGCATGGCAGTTGTGAATCGACCGAATTGATGCAGCACCTCGTTGAGCAACTCGGACGCAATGACCGGTTTCGTCATAAAGCGACCGATGCCGTATTTCTGCCCAAGGTCCACATCAATCGGGTATGAGCCAGACGAAATCATGATGATCGGGCACTGGCCATGCTTCAGCGTGCCGAGCAGGCTTTCCGCAAAGTGGATTCCGTCTTCGCCCGGCATGTGATGGTCGAGCAGAATCAATCGGATGGGACGCTGAGATTCGTCCGCTTTCTTCAAAGCTTGTCGAGCGGCCTCGGCGGAGTCCGCGAGCACCGGCTGCATGTGCCAGTGTTGCAGCAGTTCGCTGAGAATGCGGCGGTTCGTGTAGTTGTCGTCCACGACCAGCACCGGCAGTTCGTGGAGCGAGTGCAGTTCTGCCGGTGCCGGCCGATGCTGATCCGCCGAGATGCCGAATTCAGCCGTGAAGTGAAATGTGGAACCACGACCGATTTCGCTGTCGATCCAGATGCGGCCGTGCATCATTTCAACAAGCTGCCGCGAGATTGCCAGTCCGAGGCCGGTGCCGCCAAAACGCCGCGTGGTCGATGATTCGGCTTGCTCAAACGGACGGAAGATCTGGTCGAGTTTGTCAGCGGGAATTCCAATGCCGGTGTCGCTCACCGAAATGTGCAGTCGGATATTGTCGGCCGTGATCGACTCGACATTCACGTTGACAAAAATCTCGCCGGCTTCCGTAAACTTCACTGCATTGCCAAGCAGATTGACGAGCACTTGCTGAATACGGCCGGAATCGCCACGCAGATGATCCGGGATTTCCGGTGCCACACGGCAGGCAATTTCCAGGCCTTTCTCCGCGGCTCGCAATACCAACATCTGAGCAGCTCGGGCCACGCATTCCGAAATGCGAAAGTCTACGCACTCTAATTCCAGCTTGCCCGCTTCGATTTTAGAAAAGTCGAGGATGTCATTGAGCAACCGCAACAGAATGTGAGCGGACTC
Organism: Planctomycetota bacterium; assembly: GCA_031429275.1. Taxonomy (GTDB): domain Bacteria; phylum Planctomycetota; class Planctomycetia; order Planctomycetales; family Planctomycetaceae; genus SXXK01. Next base: position 4,559 of record JANOZG010000671.1, on the reverse strand, counting down.
GTCCACCGTTGTCAGGAAATCGCGTTGATGGGAACGTAGGTCCGTCTGGGACAGCAAGTGAGCCATGCCGATGATCCCGTTCATGGGGGTGCGGATTTCGTGGCTCATGTTGGCGAGGAACGAACTCTTGGCACGACTGGCGGATTCGGCTGCCTCTTTCGCGTGCCGCATTGCTTCCAGCATCTTCTTCTGGTCTGTGATGTCCATGACGCCGCAGATCACGGCTTGACCTTCGGCAGTCTCCACGGGGCTGAGACTAACTTGGACCGGAAACTCGGAGCCGTCTTTGCGGACGCCACGCAACTCGAGTTCAGCTCCCATGGCACGCTGGACCGGATTAAGGAAAAAGGAGTCTCGATGCGCAGGATGCCCGGCTCGAAATCGCTGCGGTACGAGCAACTCAATCGGCTGGCCGATCAACTCCGCCTCGGCATAACCGAACATCGACAGACCGCGTGAATTGGCCAATAGAATGCGACCGTCGCGATTCACCATCAGCAGCGCTGCCGGAGATGCCTCGACGGCCAGGCGGAAGCGTTCGCGCAATCGATGCTCTTCCGTCATATCGGTGATCGAACCAGCCATCCGCTGCGGTTCACCAACCTCATTCCAGAGGGCTTGACCACGAGCACGAAACCAACGGTACTCGCCCGACTTCGTTTGAAGTCGATACTCGACATCGTAGGGCTTGCGGTGCTTCAAATGCTCGTCCACTTCACGCAACACCTGGTCATGGTCGTGTGGATGCAGTCGTGATTCAAACGATGCGAAGACGTTCGGAAACTCGTCGTCCGAATAACCGATCAATTCTTTCATCCTTGGCGAGTAGAAAACTTCGCTCGTTGGGATATTCCAGTCCCATAGTCCATCGGTCGAGCCTCGCACCGCAAGTTCGAAACGCTCCTCCGACGCACGCAGTTTTTCTGTACGTTCCGCAATTTTTTTGTCGAGCGCCGCGTTGGTTCGAGCCAGTTGCTGATTCACATGACGGAGTTCTCGTTCCGCTTCGCGAAATGTCCGCAAGCCGTACGACAACGCGGCGACATAAGCTGCCAGACGCAGCATGTGCCACCACCACCAACTTCCGTCCCACACGACGGAAGATGCAAACAGAACTCCGGCCGCTCCAAACAACGTCGTCTGCACGGCGAACACCCAGTCCTCCGACTCCCCAGTTGCAAAGAAACGTCGCAAGAAGAATGTCGAGGCGACCAGAAAGCCCAGCCCTCCGGCCACATTCAATGCGATAGCGCAACTGGAGAATGTTTTCTCCGGCGTCTGCATGGCCGGCACGACGCCGGGTGCCATCATCGAAACGGCACCGACCACAACGGCCAGGATAGCGACAACTGCCGGAAGTCGAAGTGTGTCAACATATTTCGAAACCCGGTGGGAGACCGACATCAATCCAAATAACACTCCGCCAGCGCACGTCGCGATGCTGTGCAACCACACGAAGTGATTGCCGGGCATCGAAGCCGCGTGAAACAGGTCGAGTACACCCATGCTCGAAAAACCTGCGGCCATGCACGCATAGTGGCCCGTGTCAGGTTTGTGCCCCATCTCGGCCAGCAGAATGCCTGCGATGGCCAGCGCGACCAATCCTCCCGCACCTTCGACCAGCGAGTGCAACGGCACATGCATCAACCGGAAATCCGGAAACAGCATCCCGGCAATCGCCGTGCCCATAATGGGCAGCACCAACGACAGCAGCGTGCCGAGGACGGTCCACACGACGTAATTGCTTTGTCGAGGCAAGGGCAACTCCCGTCAACAAACGTGATGAGATGCCGAGATGTCATCGGCGGGATTTGGAAGGAGCGGAGAATACACCTACCAATATGGCATGACAATCTAACAAACGCCGGAATGTCCCGCGTCCAGCAGTTTCCAACAATCTTAAATTATTGACAAATCAATCGTATGGCGGCTGATCGGGCAATCGAGACTTCATAGGCAGTGCGCCTCCTTAAATTGGAGTTGGGAGCAATCTAAATGTCGTAGCGTCACCCTGGTGAGATTCGGGGTGCGGCAAACCGCATGATCGCTGTCCATAATCAGCCGAGCAACGATCCGACTCCCAGCGATCAGAACATCTCAGTGACGGAGCGGCTGGAACAGACGGCTGAAGTCGCTGGCGCCCCCGCCTGACATTGGCAAGACCACGTGCAACCTCGGTCGCGACAAGTCGCGATGTCCTGCCGGGAAGGCAGGACCGACATGTTCCAAGTGCCATATTTCCATTGTCGATGGTCGGAAATCAGTCCGGCCTTTTCTGGATTCTGGCGAATATACATGGCGATGCGTTCGTCCTGTTGATCGCTCCGGGACCAATGCTCAAACCATTCGTCCTGCCAGAAACGATCGCGGGGCAGTGCGATCAGCTTCGCCGCCTGATGTCCGATCCAGCGTTTGAAGTCTTCCAGCGATTCCTTCAGCGTGCCATTCAAGACGCTGAGAAACAAGTGGACATGGCTGGGCATCACCACAAATTCATACACGTGCCAGCGACCAGTCTTCATCCGGTGTCGAATGGCCTCAACCACCATACTGGCGACGTCAGCAGTGTTGAGCATCGCATTGAACTGCGACTGGTCCAGCCATACTTCCATCTCGCGGAAAATGGTACGTATCAGTGGCAGACCGGTGTCCGCGGTTGGCGACACGCTTCGATTCTTCAGCTCCTCTGCAAACTGGGCTATCCGATCCTCCCCTATTTTGGAATGGCTCCGTGGAGATGGATCGTCACGAAATCGGGTCCATCCTCGACCTCCTAATGCGGCAGCCCACCCTACCCAAATCCGGTTATCACAGGCCTGCGAATCATGCAGCAGATGGTATCAATAACGTCCCGTGAATACAGCGAATTTATGCCGAAAGGGCTGTGTTTGGTAGGTCCTTTCTGCCGGAAAGGACTTTCGCCGTAAGGCGAACCCGCGCGACGTGCAACAGCCAAACCCGGCTGACTTTGGCAGACCACGTGCACTCACGGTCGCGACAGGTCGCGAAGTCCTGCCCGGCAGGCAAGACCTACAGCCTGTTTTCCCTCCCAAAAAAATCTTTGGCACAGGTTTCGAGCAAACGGTGGTTTGAGGATAGAGGGCCACTTTTGTGGGCTGGAATCCGTTGTCTGACGTTGGTCAGACCTTCCGGTCAACCGTTTTTGAAGTGGTCCCGGGGCAATTTCACTTTCCTGAGGGCTTTCCCATGCTGATCAATTCCTGGCTGACACTCGTTAAAAACTCGCTTCAAAAATCCAATTCCCGCAGCTCGGCTAAGTCCTGTCGAAAGCGACGACGGAGTGTGGTCAGCACACAGCCTGCCGCGGAAATGCTGGAAACACGGGCTCTGCTGACTGCCAACTTGTTAGTTGATGGGGGATTCGAATTGGGACAGCAAACGCCCGGGACAGCAACGGTCGCAAACCCCGGGCACTCGTGGGGTGCCTGGACTTCCTCCGATTCAACAACGGCTCTTCTTGGGATGCCGTATGCAGGGATGGCAACCTATGAGGGCGTCGAAGCTATGCACCTCGGCAATGGTTACGGCCCCGGCGCTGTTAATCAATTCTTCGCAACGACTATCGGCGTCGAATACGAGGTGTCGCTAGCGATCAAGGGCTGGCTCAATGGATCTGGCCATGTTCGGGCTACGCTGACGAATGGGGCGAATACTGACCTCATAGCAAACTTCCACAATCCGGGCGGGGCATGGGTCAGCAATACATTTTCTTTCATAGCGACTGGCACGTCGACCAATATCAAACTTCAGAACGTCTCCGGCGCCTCGACGATCGATGACGTCTCCGTTGCGCCGAACGTTGCGGCAGTCATGTCGATCGGCGACGCCAGTGTCACAGAAGGCAACAGCGGCACGAAGGTGCTCAGCTTCCCTGTGACGCTCAGCAATCCGGTGGATGAGGCTGTGTCGGTCGATTATGCGACTCAGAACGTCGACTCTCAGGTCGTTGTGACCGTTGCCCCGACTTCTGGTCCGACCACGCTGCAGGGAGCCACTGGCTTGACATCGACAGGAATCATTCTCGAGCCTGGGATGACAGTGACTGTGACGGCAACGGGAACGGCAACCTGGGGCGGTCCCACACTGGTGATGACTCCGAACGGCTGGGCTGGCGGCGGCAATCCGCTGGCCGGGTCAGGATTTTTCCTGCCCAATGTGCCCGCATTTGGGTTGGTTGCACAGATCGGAGATGCGGCACCCGTTTTTGTGGGGAGCGGTCCCATTGTGCTTTCGGGAGCGGGAGAATTACGGTTTGCCGTGAACGATGATGCATATGGCGACAATCGTGGGACCGGATTCGTGGTTACCTCCACCGTCTCCCCCGCACCAAACGCGGCGACTGCAGGTAGCGACTATGTGGCGAAGACCGGCACGCTGACGATTCCCGCTGGGAGCACTACGGGAACAATCAATATCACAGTCAATGGCGATACCGTAATCGAGCCGGATGAGACGCTGAGAGTATTGCTCAGCAATCTGCAGGCTAATGGACGCGATGTGCAACTTCAGGGGCCTCAGTTTTTCGCCACCGGCACGAT
>JANOZG010000670.1:0-3949 GCA_031429275.1 Planctomycetota bacterium | reverse complement strand
ACAATCTCAATTTGCCAGCGAATCCACCATCAACTCCGCCTTGAATCCATTGCATCTCGCGCTGAGTCTTCACTCGGCGTCTGTAACCTGCCTCTCGTACACTACCTGAATTGTCAATGCTTCCTCAAAATAGCAAAATAGTGCGTGGTACCTTGGTTCGGTTAAAATAGTGCGTGGTACCTTGGTTCGGTTGTACCTTGGTTCGGTTTGGTTCGGTTATACCTTGGTTCGGTACCGTACCTTGGTTCGGTACCGGATGGAATGAACGAATTCGGAAGCGAATTGAGTTGCATACTCAGGCGTGTTAGACTCAAAGGATGATGTCCTCGCAACATGTATGCAGGGTTTTCAGCTGCTTCAATCGTCCAACGGAAGCGTCTCGGCGAATGAAACTTTCCACGTCATTCTTCGCGCTACGAAATCGTTTCAAGGGCACAGTCCATGGACGCGTTGCTCCCGCTTTGCCGCGGCATCCTGGCCTGTGCTGTGTTATGCTGGTGTGGCTGTGGGCAGGGACGGCGGAAGGGCAGGTGAGCTTCAACAGGGACATCCGGCCGATTCTGGCAGAACATTGCTGGCAATGTCATGGATTCGATCAGGCCGCTCGACAGGCAGGACTTCGCCTTGATGCTGCTGAATACGCAGTCCTCGCGGGCGATTCCAGCCAGACGGCGATTGTCCCCGGACACCCGGATCAAAGCGAATTGATGCGGCGAATTACATCGGACGACGATGATGTCGTAATGCCGCCGCCGTCGTTTAAGAAATCACTCACGCATCAGCAGAAAGAAACCCTTCGACGCTGGATCACGGAAGGCGCGAAATACCAGCGACATTGGTCATTCGAACCGCTGACGAGACCTCCGGTGCCGCAGATTGACGGAGCGACCCATCCCATTGACGCCTTCATTGCGGAGCGTCATCGGCAGCATGGTCTGACGTTCGCGCCCGAAGCGTCCCAGTCGACATTGCGGCGGCGAGTGAGCCTGGATCTCACGGGTCTGCCCTTCGACTTCGAAGCGACTGAAGGAAAGACGGATTCCTACGAAAAACTTGTCGATCGGCTGCTGGCTTCGCCACATTTTGGAGAACGCATGGCGGTCGACTGGCTGGATGCCGCCAGATACGCCGACACCAATGGTTACTTCAGCGACAAGCCTCGACAGATCTGGTTGTGGCGAGATTGGGTGATTGACGCATTCAATCGCAATATGCCGTTTGATCAGTTCACGACAGAACAACTGGCCGGTGACCTGCTGCCCAATGCTTCGACGTCGCAGCGGGTTGCCACAGGATTTAATCGGAATCATTCCGCCAACAATGAAACCGGCATTATCGATGAGGAATTTCGCACGGAATATGTTGCGGACCGAGTCGATACGACCATGACGACATGGACTGGACTCACAGTCGCGTGTGCTCAGTGTCATGACCACAAATACGATCCGATTTCTCATCGCGAGTTCTATCAGCTGTTTGCCTTCTTCAACAATGTGCCGGAAACGGGGCTAATTACGAAGGATGATCCGCCGCCAGTGCTGATGGTTTCGACTCCGGAACAGGATCGCCACATCGCGGAACTGACAGAAGCAACCGCTGCGGCTTCGCGGGAGTTTGAAGGTCATCGAAAGAAGATCGCGGGGCACATGCAGGAATGGGAGTCGGCGGCGGCTGTGTCACTGACTCAGCCACCAACCGAGTTGCTGCTGCTCTATGAATCACTGAACGAACGCTCGATCACGAATACAACGCAGCTTTCGGGAACCGCGCTGCAGTTTAGCCGCGGCATTCGAGCAGAAGCGGCAAAGTTCGACGCCACTCAGCACCTCGAACAACCATTGGCAAACTTCAACGCAGACGGGCCGTGGACGATTGGTATGTGGGTGCTTCCGGACGGATCGCTCAGTTGCCCGTTGTCGAAGATTCAGCCCGAAGGGGATCGCTGTGGCCTTGAAGTGCTTTGGCAGAAGGGACGTGTCAGCGTACACCTTGTTCATCGCTGGGGCGTGAATGCCATTGAAGTATCAAGCATTGAACCCGCTCGGTCAGGCGAATGGCATCAGCTTGTGATCCGCTTCGATGGGTCTCAATCGGCGGATGGCGTGAACCTGTTTATCGATGGACGGCTGGCTACGGTCGATGTGCGACGAGACGCATTGTCGGGAAGTCTGGCGAATCACGAATCGCTGAAGATTGGACGCCGCGATTCGGGACTGGGCTATTATGGTCTGCTCGACGAACTGCGCATCGTACAGCAGTCTCTGAGCGACAAGGCGATTGCGGACTGGTTTCAGGGAGAACGACTGCGCGGCATTATCGAAACGAACGCAGCCTCACGCAGTTCGAAAGATACGGAAATTCTTCAGGATCATTTTATCCAACAGCATGGCGATGAAGAAATTAAGGCGTCCCTCCAGCGCATGAAGAAGGCTCAGCAGGAGGAACGGGCCATGCGAGCATCCATTCCTTCGACATTGGTGATGCAGGAACTTTCGTCGCCCAGAGAGACGCACGTATTGCAGCGAGGCCAATATGATCAGCCGGGCGATGCCGTGTCGCCGGGAATTCCTTCAGCGATCGGTGACTGGCCTGCCGCCGCCCCCAGAAATCGACTGGGACTGGCACAGTGGATCGTGTCCAAAGACAACCCGCTGACGGCTCGCGTGGCGGTGAATCGACTCTGGATGCAATGCTTTGGAGAAGGTCTGGTGCGGACACCGAACGACTTCGGCACTCAGGGAGAACCTCCGACGCATCCGGAACTTCTGGACTGGCTGGCGGTGAGGTTCCGCGACAGCGGGTGGAACGTCAAGGATCTGCTGAAGCTTATCGTCACGTCTCGCACCTATCGCCAGGATTCGGCCTTTCAGATTGCGGCAGGCAGTATTGGTGATCAACGCACTGTCGCTGATCCACAGAATCGATGGCTGGCACGCGGGCCGAGTTTCCGGCTTTCGTCGGAAATGATTCGCGACCAGGCATTGGCGGTTTCCGGACTGCTTCAGCGACGTATCGGCGGTCCCAGCGTCAAACCGTGGCAACCACCGGGTTTATGGGAAGAAGTGTCTTACAACGCTGAAGACACGTACGTGCCCGATACCGATGCGGGACGCTGGCGGCGAAGTCTGTACACCTATCTGAAGCGACAAGCGCCGCCGCCGTCATTTCTGGTATTCGATGGCGTCACGCGCGAAAAATGTACCGTCCAGAGATCGCGCACGAATACACCTCTGCAGTCTTTGGTGTTACTGAATGACCGCACCTTTGTGGAAGCCGCTCGACAAGCTGCGCTGCTGACTCTTCGGACGCAGACGGACGATGAGATCTTACCGTACGACGGACTTCTAAGTCCGTCGAAAGCCACGACGGACAAGGATGTCCGTCGTACATTAGATAAATCCTCTTCTGACGCACGCCTTACTACGCAGATGGACGATGGAGATCTCCTCCGGCGGTTGTTTCGGAGAATTCTGCAGAGAACCCCAGACGCCGACGAAGTCCGGCTTCTGTTGGATCTACTTCACAGACAACGTGCGAGATTCGCCAGCATGCCGGAGTCCGCAGAAATTCTGTTGGCGGTCGAGATGCCCGGCCAAATCGAACCTTCTATTCAACGTGGGACTTCCAGCGAAAACGAATCATTGAAAGACGTCGGTATGACAGGTGATCCTAAACCCGTGGAATGGGCGGCATGGACGGTGGTGGCACATTGCCTGTTCAACCTTGACGAAGCGGTGACACGTCGATGAACTCAGAATTCCATCGCCGACATTTTCTGGGGGCGTCCGGTACCTGCCTTGGCAGTATGGCTCTGGCCTCGCTGCTGAAGGCTGAGCAGCCAGCGATCTCGGCCGACGAGTCTGCTGGCAATCCGTCTGGTGCCGGCGAACTACGCAGCGTCGGGAATCTGGTGGCCAAAGCAAAAAGGGTCATCTACCTGTTCATGCAT
>JANOZG010000669.1:0-3562 GCA_031429275.1 Planctomycetota bacterium | reverse complement strand
TAAAATTCCGGCCAGAAATCGGCGTTCATCTCGAAGTGATTGCGGCGCTATCTCCGCCTTTTTGTTTTTTTTTCTCGGAAGAATGGTGCCCATGGCCTTCCTGGCACAAGTTCAAATCTATTGCTTCCTGATGAGTTACGCTGCGTCACTCATCGGCGAAGTCTGGCTTCTGCTGCGCCGGCAATCTACGTTGGCGCGGGTCGCGATCATCGCTTTTGCTGCTGCTGGATTCTTGGCGCACACTGCCTATCTTATCACTCGAAGTCAAACTGCCGGACTCCCGCCTTTGTTGAGCAGTCAACAGGATTGGCTGTTGGTGCTGGCATGGATTGGCGCATTACTCTATCTGGGTTTGTTGCTGACTCACCGACAATTGGCTCACGGCCTGTTCATGTTACCGGCCATTCTGCTGCTTGTTATTGTTGCCATTTTCGTGAGTCGTCAGGCCATTGAACTCCAGGATCCGTTGGCCGTTCGGCGTCTCGTTATGTTCCACGCTGCGTCCCTGGTACTTGGAATTGCAGCCGTTTTCGGTGCTGCGATTTCCGCACTCATGTATCTCCTGCACTACCAGCGTCTGCGAACTCGGAATCAATGGCTCCAAAAACTTGCACTTCCAAGCCTCGAAAACCTGACCGCGGCAAATCGCTGGATGGTTGTTTTTTCAATTCCGTGCCTCACGATAGGACTCGTGACCGGTTTCGTTCTCATCCTCTGGCCGAACGGTTCTGAAGCGGCTCTCAGGATCAAATGGTCAGATCCAACAATCGTGACGACCGTAATCATCTGGGTTGCGATGGTTGCCGTTCTTATCTGGGTTCTTTCGAGTTCGCATCAGACCGGCAAAGCAGTTGCTCAGTTGTCATTGCTGAGTGGTGGATTCCTGCTGACAACGGTCTTTGGCTTAATGATCCTTTCAGGCTCCGGTAGTCTGACTTCGTTTCATTCCGGTGCACCCGCTGCAGCGACAAACGAGAACAGTGACACTCCGCCAGATGTCAAACCCGGCATTGACGAGGTGCCGCAATGAATGTGCTCGTTGTCAGCTGCAATCACCATAAAGCCGGCGTGCAGCTGAGAGAACGCCTCGCGTTCTCCAACCCTGAAAAACTACAGAGAGCCTACAGCCACTGGCGCGAAGTACATCCTGATTCTGAATTGGTTGTGCTTTCGACCTGTAACCGTGTTGAGATCTACGCGGCGGACGAACAAGATGAATCCGGTGTCTCGTTTGACGACATTACTCGATTTATTTCTACGTTCCACGATGTTCCCACCGACGAATTCGTTGATTCCGTGCTTGCCCAGTCCGGCGTGGATGCTGTCTCCCATTTGTTTCAGGTCGCTTGCAGCATCGACAGCATGGTGTTGGGGGAACCACAGATCGTAAATCAGGTCAAGGAAGCCTACCGGGTTGCGCAGGAAAACGACGCTTGCGGTCCGCTGACGAATGTTCTCTTCCAGCACGCTCTCAAGGTTTCGGCTCAGGTTCGCACTGAGACAGGTTTGGCTGACGGGCGAGTTTCAATCGCGAGTGTTGCGGTTGGCGATTTCGGTAAGAGCATCTTCAGTCGCTTCGACAACAAAACGGTCCTCGTCATCGGTGCCGGCGAAATGGCCGAAGAGACATTGACCTATCTTCAGTCCGAAGGCGTTTGCCGCATTATCGTGGCGAACCGCAATCGAGACCGCGCGGAACGGTTGGCCTCGCAGTTTCGAGGTGAAGCGGTGGACTATTCGACTTTGGACGACTGGCTGTCCAAAGCCGACGTAATTGTCAGTACCACGGGGGCATCGGAAATCCTGATTTCGAAGGCTCGGTTCGCGGCGGCCCGAGCGAAATCCAATCGCCATCCAGTGTTCATTCTGGACCTTGCTGCTCCGCGCGATTTCGATCCGGCGGCATCCACGGTGGATGACAATGTCTTTCTGTATGATATTGATGCACTTGAAGAGACCTGCAATCGCAATCGAATGGCACGCGAAGCGGAAGTCCAAAAAGCGATGGCGATTATTGCCAACCAAACGCAGACTTTCATGCAGGAGATTTATCACCGAGCGACTGGCCCTGTGATTCATCGCCTTCGAGAGCACTGGCACGACATCAGTCGCGGTGAACTCGATCGGCTTTATCGTAAAATCCCGACACTTGATGAGCCTCAGCGTCAAGCGATCGAAGCAACGATCCAGCGAATCGTGAACAAACTCCTGCATCCTCCGTTGGAGGCTCTCAAGGACGAAGCAAAAGCGGGTACGCCAGAGGGGTTGTTGCATGCGATTCGTCGATTGTTTTTCTTTGGCGAAAAATAGCTAGAGTACCGATGTCATCGTCTTCAGACGGTGGAAGCTGAAATTTTCCTGACCGTGTGACGACGGTGGCTACTGAAGAATTCACAATGGCGGCCAGAATTTTCATTGGAACGGACGAAGCTGGTTACGGACCAAATCTTGGTCCACTGACTGTCGCTGCAACTGCATGGCTCTTGCCTGACACAGTTGAACCTATTGACCTGTGGCGTGAATTGAAGGCCGTGTTGACTTGCTCGCCGGAACGGGGCGATCAACGATTGCATGTGGCGGATTCCAAAAAGGTTTTTTCGCCAGGACAAGGGCTGGAATCGCTGGAAGTTGCGGTTCTGGCTTTTTCCTCCCTTCTGAATGCCGAAACAACATCGATCGATGAATTGTGCCGCAGCTTGAGTATGAAATCTCAGCGAGACGCATTCTTCGCTGCCTATAAGGCCGAACCATGGAACACTTTGCCCGGCCTTTCGTTACCCATCGATTCCAGCGACGAACATATCAGCGAGTGGGTTAATACATTGAACTCAGAACTGGAGAATGTTGGCATTCGCCTGCTGGGCATTCGGGCGAGGTTCATGTTTCCCGAAGAGTTCAATGAGCTAGTGGCACAGTCAGATTCCAAGGGCGTTGTCTTATCAAATGCCACGATGGAACTTGTCCGTGATCTTGCCGATTGTTGCTCATCCGATCGCGCAACCAGTGGCATGCCGACACTGGTTGTTTGTGATAAACATGGTGGCAGAAATCGATACGATGAATTGATTTCCCAGCACTTTGATGATCAGTTCGTGTTTCGTCTGGAGGAATCACGAGAAAGATCCCGTTACCGTATGGGCTCGATGGATTTCTGTTTCCGCACGAAGGCCGAAGAGTTTCTGCCTGTCGCCCTGGCATCTATGGTCGCCAAATACACTCGTGAGGTGCTGATGCACCAGTTCAACCATTTCTGGCTGAGTCAGGTTCCCGGACTCAAGCCAACTCAAGGCTATCCGCTGGATGCCAAACGCTTCCGCGACGACATCGCAGCATCGACTGAATCGCTTCAGGTCTCAATGCATCAGCTCTGGCGTAACAGGTAGCCGCCGCGTTCGATTGAGTCGTCGGCAAAACCGTTATCGTTGTGGCCGGTCTCCGACCGAGCCACCGGGCCCTGACCGAAACGTTCTCCGCAGCGATTGCTGCGTTGCCCAATAATTCGCTGCAAAGTGCCGCCGGACACCTTCGGTCAGGCCTGAGCGGGGTCAGGCGACCCTCGCAC
>JANOZG010000668.1:0-1565 GCA_031429275.1 Planctomycetota bacterium | reverse complement strand
AAAATGCACGCTAGCCGGTTGGTGATGAGTACAGGTGGTATAACGGCGGAAGGTCTTTTCAACAGTAATGCGTTGCTGGTCGATACTGAGCGACAGATGATCCGCGCTGCTGACAAAGTCACCTTGGTGGCGGATAGCAGCAAATTCGGACAGCGAGCGTTGTCTATGCTATGCCCATTAAGTGATGTTCATGAAATTGTGACGGACAATGGAATGTCACCAGAGTGGCAGAAGATCATGGAAGCCGCGGGGATCAGGACGGAAGTGGTTGGATAGGGATCGTAGTCTTCAGTTTTCAGTGTTCAGCAATCGCAGTCAATGTGACTTGCTGAACACTAAACACTGAAAACTCTGAAGTGGAGCGAGACGTGGCATTGGGAACATTGAATCCTTCGGATGTTGAACAGGTCGTGCGCGAGGTGCTTAATCGGCATCTCGGATCCCGGATGGGCGTCTCACTTGTGAGCGCTGGTGGAATTCCGGTGCTGCGATCAGAACCGGTTGCGACGACGGCGGCACCGGCGGTGCCTGCAGCGAAACGAAATCCACTGATCGTCAATATCTCTGCTCGTCATGTGCATTTGACTCAGGAACACGTGGAAATGCTGTTTGGACCAGGAGCCAGACTGACGCCGGAAAAGGATCTTTATCAGGACGGCTACTACGCAGCGAAAGAAACTGTCGCCGTAGTTGGGCCTCGTCGTCGCATGCTGCCGAGCGTGCGTGTGCTGGGCCCGTGCCGTGAAGATTCACAGGTCGAACTTGCATTCACCGATGGAATTTCTTTGGGTATTGATTTGCCGGTTCGAATCAGCGGCGACGTCAAAGGAACTGCCGGTTGTGTGCTGATGGGGCCACACGGTGTCGTTGAACTGAAACAAGGCGTAATTCGAGCGATGCGTCATGTTCACATGGGCGCTGATGATCTGGCATTCTACGGCGTTGCGAACGGTGATCACGTTCATCTGAGGATTGAATCACCCGGCTGCACAACGGTGCTTGAAGACCTTGTTGTCCGTGCCGGCAAAGGAATCAAACTGGAAGTTCACCTTGATACCGACGAAGGCAATGCCTGTGGACTCGAAAGAGCCACCAAGGTTGAATTGGTGAAACCAGAATTGTGCAAGTGTCAACATTAAGAGTTTTCAGTGTTCAGGGTTCAGGGTTCAGCAATAGCTGCGATTCACTGAACACTGAAAACTGAAAATTGAACACCCCGTCGCAATGACTGCGGCAGTCTTTTTTTTTGCCTGATCGCTTCCAGGATAGAAGCGAACTCAGGCTGGAGCAAACTTGATATGGCAAAATCGACAGAAGCTTTGGGCATGATCGAAACGAAAGGCTTCGTTTGCATGATCGAAGCTATTGATGCAATGCTGAAAGCTGCGAACGTGCAGCTTGTTTCATGGGACAAGATTGGCAGTGGCCTGGTCACTGCATTTGTAGTCGGTGATGTCGGCGCTGTGAAAGCAGCTGTTGATGCCGGTGCTGCCGCAGCTTCAAAGCTGGGTACTGTCATCAGCGTGGAAGTGATTCCTCGCCCGAACGAAGAACTGACGGCAATT
>JANOZG010000667.1:0-1938 GCA_031429275.1 Planctomycetota bacterium | reverse complement strand
CCGAAAAGGGGTCTGACCCTCTCAGGCAAGCGAAAATAGCCGGACCAATGACTTGCATCCCAAAGGGTCAGACCCCTTTTCGGACAGCCGAATGACAGATTGGACGCCCGCGACAACGCCGCGTCAATCGTCGCAGGTCGCGGAGCTGGAGATTGCTGAGATTGGTGACCGCGCAATCAGTTTCGGCGACGAATCGCAGGTGAAAGCCAGGGATCGACGGCGAGGACGGTGTCCAACGCAGCCAAAATTCGCGAAACATGGCTGACAGGTTCAGGGACACTTCGAAGAAGCTCGTATTCCGAGCAGGTCAGTTTCTGATGCAGCAAGTTGAGCAAACGACGCATGGTCTCCCGAAACGTCACGAGTTCAGCGTCGCCCAGATCGGTCCTCAACAGGAGCGTCTGCGATTCCGTTCGTTCTCGCTGCAGCATTGCCAGAGTGGCATGCTGGCTTCGATAAAGCAGACTATCCCCAAACGCGCGGCGAAGTCGGCCGTCGGGATCGAACTGATAGACAGTATCCTGCCCGATAAAAACACTCATCGCGGAATTCGGACGAAAACCAATCGTGATCAGTTCATCAAAACCGGTCACGGACAGTTCGACACGATCCGGCAAAGCAACAGCTTCCCGGATCAGATCTTCGCGATCTTCTTCGTGTCTTACCATGGATGTCTACTAATCGATCTTCACAGCATGATGCGGGCCGTGCTTCAAGTGTCGCTGGCAGCTCGAACGGTCATTCGAACCACGGCTCCGGGCTGACGACGTTTAGCTTCGGCCGGGCGTTGAACGGAAGTGTATCCGAAATGGCGTGAGAATTTCGGGGAATGTCGTGATCGTTTGGCATGGAGCAGTATTGCGGTAAAAGGAACTGACCAGATTAGCCCGTTCATCAGAAACACGATTCCCGGCAGCATCGGAAAGCTGCCGTTTCGGGCGGCCAGCAGAAGTCCGATCGGTCCTAGAATCTTACCAAGCAGACCAATCATCACAAGGAGTGAGTTTCGCACGGGAGCATACGACGCGAACCAATACCCAACACCATAAACGCAGAGTGTGATCCCAAGATATCTCCACAATTCCAGGTATCCCGCCTGCGGTTCAACTTTCAGGACTGACATCGCAAGCGCAGGGAAGGCGGCGGAAAACAGACCAGAGACAATGCTGCAGGCGGCTGCGGCTTTCAGCACTTTCCCATGCCAGCGGGGGCTGTCTGTTTTCATTGCGGAAATTGACATTACCATCTCCGTAAGGTAACCGGGCAAAATCGGATAGAGAATAGATTGAAACTGGTTGCAGAGTTACAAAAAGACTACGCCCAACGATGGCGAGGTCGCAATCAGCGTGCCGAGATTCGTTGCGGATCATTGGATCGTAGGCTTCGACAGGCGAATGGCCCTGAAATTGAATCGCAGCTGTGATGCGGAATACCGTTCCGCTCAGTCCACGTCAGGCTTTCCTGCTTTGGGAAACTGCGGATGGTTGATTCACTGGCTCGATGTCATGTTGGCATTTCTGGCTTCTTGCCTGAAATCGAAAAACATCACCATGACGGCAAAACATGCATCAGAGCGTATTTCCTGTGCAACAGAGCCATGAATAGAAAAACTCGCAATTCCGGCCAGCAGCGCAGAGTGGACATAGCAGGGTTGTCAAGAATTCGCGGAAGCCGAATCCCCTGTCAAGTCATGGTCTTCACAGCCCTCGCCAAATCAACCCAGATGATGAACACCATGTGATGTACATGGTCAATCCCTTGGAGGACTGGAAGTCCATCGTGCGGCGCATGTACACTTTGATTCGTCTATCGAAAAACTCGCCTGCCATGCGACCATAGCTATTCCGGCAAGGAAAAGAATTCTTAATTCAACACGGGGTTATTCATGCAATGGATTGATCGACGTCGATTGAAGACCGACGTGCTGGCGGGAACGTT
>JANOZG010000666.1:0-3815 GCA_031429275.1 Planctomycetota bacterium | reverse complement strand
CGCAAAACATACAGGCAGTCGGCGAAAGTCACACATCACTCCGTCGACAAATTCGGATGGAGTTGAAGAGGCACTGCATGGCGTCAGATTAACCAGTCCCGCGAAGCAACTTTATCCGGATGACGGCATCACAAAATTGGACCTCGCGAACTATTACATGGAGATCGCCCACTGGATCCTGCCGCACGTCGCTAATCGACCACTGTCACTTGTCCGATGCCCCAATGGGATTGCGAATGAATCGTTTTTTCAGAAACATCCTGGCGTTGGTACTCCGGCGGCACTGGGTGAAGTTTCCCTAGCCGAAAAGAGCGGACTGGTAAAATATTCTGTGGTAAAGGACGTGAAGGGACTTATCTCACTGGCACAGATCTCAGCTGTAGAGATTCATGCGTGGGGTTCCCGCATCGACAATCTCGAAAAGCCAGATCGGTTGATCTTCGACTTGGATCCTGGTCCGGGGGTAAAATGGGAAAGCGTTGTTGAGAGTGCTCGACAGATCCGTGATTTTCTGCAGGAGCTCGGTCTTCAGAGCTTTGTGAAAACCACTGGCGGGAAAGGCCTGCACCTGGTCGTTCCGATTGACCGGCGGCACCATTGGGACGATGCGAAATCATTTTGCAAACTGGTGGCGGACACGATTGTTGCCGCGGCTCCCGCGCAATACACCGCAAACATGGCGAAATCCGCACGCACGAACAAAATCTTCATCGACTACCTGCGAAACGGTCGAGGGGCGACGGCCATTGCCCCGTACTCAACACGGTCTCGTCCCGGAGCCACTGTCTCCGCGCCGCTCACATGGAAAGAGCTAACTCCTCAGATTACGTCTGATCATTTCAACGTCGTCAACGTTCAAAAGCGATTGAAATCGCTTCGCAAAGATCCCTGGACCGGCATAGAAAGTGTCCGACAAAACCTGGCACAGCCAATGAAGAAACTGCTGTCACTCAAGCGTCCTTAATTTCTTTCACGAGTTTTTTCAGGAGTACTGTCATGGTGAGTAAGAAATCGGATCCCGGAAGTGAAGATCGCAATGCGTCAACGAAACGCGAGTTCATCGACACCGGGACCGACAAACGATACGTCCGTCGCGATAGGCAGGGACAGTTCGAAGAGAGTGACGATGTCGGTCGATCACTCAGCCAGGATCGAAAGACTAAAGCCCGAAAGAATTCGAAACCGGGCCAGGGTGATAAGGGCGATCGGCAGACGCAATAACCAAGTGAATGGTCACGAACTTTTGGAGATCAGGTATGGCAAAGCGACAAAAGAAACCGACGAGCGTTACTTCGAAAACCAAAGAGAGGTCCGGCTGGAAGGGAAACTTCAGCTTCGGGCTGGTGACCTTTCCTGTCGAAGCATTTAATGCACTGGATCGCAGTGAAAGTGACATTCACTTTAATCAGCTTCATGCGAAGTGCCATAGTCGCATTCGATACCAAAAGGTCTGTCCGGTGCATGGACCGGTCGAAAACGATGAGATTGTGTCCGGATATGAGCACCGCAAAGGCAAGTACATTGAAATCGAACCGGAGGAACTGACTGCGCTACGGACTGAACGTGAACGCGCCTTGACCATCGACGCATTCGTTTCGCCCGAAACAGTAGATCCGCTCTATTTTGATGGCCGCATGTATTACTTGATGCCGGTTGGAAGCGGCGCTGAAGAGTCCTATGCCGTGATCATGACTGCCATGGAGCAGGAGAAGCGGTATGCGGTGGGTCGAGTCGTTTTCTCCGGCAAAGATCAGATAGTCCTGATCAGACCGGTGGAAGGCGTTTTGCAGATGGCGATGTTGAACTATCACGCTGAAATCCGTCCGGCGGCGAAGATTGGCGCAGCATTGAAGTCGCGCGTCGACTCACGGCAGGCAAAGCTCGCGCGAACTTTGGTCCGTGAATGGTCAGATGATGACTTCGATTTTTCCCAGTACGAGGATACCTATCGGGAGAAAGTTCAGGAGCTCATTGCAGCAAAACTGAAGGGGCACCAGCTCGTTGCTCCAGCGGACGAGGAAGATGAACCGGCGACAATCAATTTGATGGATGCATTGAAGAAAAGCCTAAAACAATCGCGCCCGGCGACGAAACGCCCGGCGAAGACGAAATCGCCCAAACGACCATCGCGATCGGCTTAGCCGACTGGAATGAATTCCAATGATTATCACAATTCCGCTCAGCGACAATAAGTTGAGGCAGCGTGAATGAGCTCAATAAAATTTTGCGTCCAACGTCGGGTCAGGACGACTCCGTTTACTGTGGTACAACGATGATTAATCCAGGATGGCTGCACATGCCGGAATTGCCAGACTCCCGGAGCCTTTGGTCCGAACCAAAGGCCAATATTCTTCTGGTGGACGACAATCCGGCAAACCTGCTCATTCTGAGCTCGCTGCTCGAAGACCTGGGGCAGAACCTTGTAGAAGCCCGCTCCGGTGAAGAAGCCATTGAGCGAGTAAAACGCGACGAATTCGCCGTCATCCTGCTCGACGTACTCATGCCCGGGATCAGCTGTTTTGAGACGGCCGCGGTGATCCGAGGCCAAAAGCAGTCTCAGCACACTCCCATCATCTTTCTCACTGGCGGCGACATTGACGGCGCGTACATGGAGGAAGGTTATGCTCTCGGTGCGGTGGACTTTCTGGTAAAGCCGATCCTGTCGGTCGCCATCCAGGCCAAGGTGCGTGGCTTCGTCCAACTCTTCCAGGACAGGCAGCGGGCGACCCACGACGCTGAACAGTTTCGACTTTTGGTCCACGGGACGACCGAGTATGCGATTTTTATGCTGGATCCGGACGGGCGGGTCGTGACGTGGAATCTTGGGGCCGAGCGGATCAAGGGATACAAGGCAGGAGAGATCATCGGCCAGCACTTTACAAAATTCTATCCGCAAGAGGCCATCGACCGGGGCTGGCCAGCCCACGAACTGAAGGTCGCCACAATTGAAGGCCGGTTCGAGGACGAGGGCTGGCGGGTCCGCAAAGACGGCACGCAGTTTTGGGCCAACGTCGTCATCACTGCACTTTATGGCGAGGACGGACAATTGCGGGGTTACTCGAAGATCACGAGGGACATGACCGAGCGAAACGCAGCGGAAGAGAATTCTCGTCGACTCCTGGAAGAAGCGACTGCTCGACGTGTGGCTGAAGAGAATGCCTGCCTTATCCGGGAGGAACGAGAGCGTCTGCACGTCACCCTGGCGAGCATCGGGGATGCGGTGATCAGCACCGATGCCGATGGCCGAGTGATATTTCTTAACCCGGTCGCCGAGGAGCTTGTTGGATGGACGACTCAGGAAGCCGCCACCCACATCCTGACGGACGTGTTCCACATCATTAACGAGCAAACACGCCTTCCGGTCGAGGATCCTGCGTTACGGGCGCTCAAAGAAGGGATGATCGTCGGGTTGGCCAATCACACGATACTCATCGGCAGAGACGGGAAGGAGCGGCCCATTGAAGACAGCGCCGCACCGATCCGAGATGCCTGGGGCCGCGTAGTCGGCTGCGTGTTGGTGTTCAGGGATGTAACGGAACAACGCCGCGCAGCTCGGGAGATCAAGGCGAGTGAAGATCGGAATCGTGCGATTCTGGATTCGGCACTGGATTGTGTTATCACGATGGACCATGAGGGGAAAGTGGTCGAATTCAATCCCGCCGCAGAAAAGACTTTCGGCTATCGTCGTGCCGAAGTCATTGGCCAGGAGCTCGCCAGTCTTCTCATCCCTGAATCTCTGCGCGAGCGACATCGAAACGGGCTAGCGCATCTGCGTGCCACAGGCGAGGGGCCAGTTCTCGGTCAGCGGCTCGAAC